>NZ_CFQRNQ010000002.1:0-291166 GCF_986071375.1 Paraprevotella sp.
CGTGGCCGCAGGCGTGGAACGGCGGCATACGGAAAAGGGTAACCGTTACAGGATTATGCCGTTGGAGCGTGAAGATAGTAAGCCTGCAATCCTCTCCGAATGAATGAGTAAAAAGACTTTTTGATTTCTTCCAGTAAAAATAAGGATTCAAGCGGTAATTTCGTATCTTTGCGTAAGATAGAATATAGGATTGATATAGATGCCTTTCAAGTCCCTCGTAATCCCTCATTGCGACTTTGTACAAGGTCAGCAATTTAAAGACGTTCAACTGTCCGGCCGGGGTTCTGCGGTTCTGCTCGTTTCGGATGAATATGACAAAAGCCGCATCCAATATCGGAGCTTTGAACGTGAGGTTTACCTGATATGGGTCTGTTTCCGAATAGTCCGGCAGAGCCTTTCCCTCCATGATGCAGTTGTAGAACATTTTATCCACTCCCTGACCGCCTCCTTATTGAACGAAGGTATATCGAAGATGTAAGGGCCGTCATTGTAATGCAGAAGCGGATTGCTCGTCGGCTAGTTGATATAATCCCACACCTTGTCAATCACTATGAACAACGGAAGTTGGAATTCCTTGCGTGCGGTGTATTGTATTACATTCTGAACTCCACCACAATATTGTTCTGCGGCAGACATTTCCGTATGGCTTCGGATTTGCCGAGCAGTATAAGAGCCGCATAATTCAGCTTGCCGTCTTTGAGCAAGTCCAAATCCGACAAGACCTGTTCATCGGGACAGTTGCGGAACAGCGGATTTTCCTGTTTCCGGGCATATTGGGTTTTCATTTCCACTATGGCTTCCTTATCCAAATCCTCAATGGCAAGTCCTTCGCATATCTTCGCCGAGAAATCCGATTCCTGTTCGGACAGCACATTGAATATCTCGGTATCGGACATTTCACGCAGGCTCTCTCCGGTACGCATAAGGGGCACACCCTCAAAACGCAACAACCGACCTACAGGGCGTGACGGAACGGTAATGACAAGCACACGCTTATCCTCTTCGTACAATTCTGTTGTTTCCACCCTTATGTCCAACCGTTTGTAGATTTCATCCACGAGTTGCCCGACTTCATTTTGCGCAAAATCAGAGCCGACCACTGCATGGGGTATATGGTCTGCCATACCCAACACCAACCGTCCGCCTCTTTCATTCGCCAAAGAGACAATATCCCCCAAGACACACCGCCGCCTGTCTTTAGGGTCGGTGTGTTTTCCTCCGGTGAACGGATAGTTATGCTTTGCCTCCTTAAATTCTATATGGTCTTCGCTTTCGCGCAGTTGCTTCAAATCCTCAATTGTCATTTCCATAAATGTAGTCTCGGTCTAAAATAAAGTACAAAGGTACAAAAATGTAGGAGACAGAGGCTATGTTTTGCTATCTAATATTGCCGCAGGAATGTTGGAAATGACGAAGCCGAACCATCTCGATATGAGGGGAATAAAGGTAAGAGGAGAACACCGACAAAAGAGATGGCAGAGATGGAATTTGTGTTTTTTGTAAAATGCTGGTTGCGAGGTAAAAAATCAGACTAAAAATGCAGACGGTATGGCGGAAATTCTGTACTTTTGCTGTTGGAGGGTATTGTTCTTCCAAATCAAAAGTATTATGGACGCATATCGACCCAAGCAGCGCATCACGCTCTCTTTCGCCAAGCGGAATGGGTGCAACTGCATAGCGGCCGCCTATGGTGGCGATGAGGCTTTGCGGCAAAGTTTGTCGTGCGAACCCAGTGCAATCGTAACAGGCGATACCGCCTATCTGCCGGCAGAGGATTTCGTGCTTGCCGAGTTCTTCGACCGCTATGTAAAAATGGCGTTTATAGACTATTCTGCCATCAAGGAAACCGCACCCCGTAAAGAGGAAGACAAACGGCCGCCACTGCCGGAAGGCTATCTGGAAAAACTTCAGCAAGTGCGTTACAGTGACCATACCGTAAGGGTATATACCTCCTATTTCCGCGATTTCCAACAGCATTTCGAGGGGCGTAAGATTGAAACGGTTACCCCCGGCGAGATAAACGACTACCTGCTGTATCTCATCCACGAGAAAAACATATCCTCCTGCCAGCAAAACCAGCGTATCAACGCCATCAAGTTCTATTACGAGAAAGTTCTCGGCCAGGAACGGCGGTGTTACAAGGTGAACCGTGCCAAACGGGAGAAGACGCTGCCCGACGTGTTGAGCAAGGAGGAAATAAAGAAAATACTCGACGTGACGGTGACAGACCTGCGTTTCTTCTGTATGTTCTCCATACTCTATTCCGCAGGGTTGCGCATCAGCGAACTGCTGGAACTGAAACCCGGCGACATCAACGAATCCCGCTCCCTGATACGGGTGCGGCAGGGTAAAGGGAAAAAAGACCGCTACACCCTGCTGTCAAAACCGTTGATGAAAAAACTGACGAAATATAACAGGTTGTACAAACCGAAAGTGTGGTTCTTTGAACAAAGACCGTGAGAACCTTTCACCGAGAGCATCGTGTCGAAACGGCTGAAGGCGGCAGCCCGGGAAGCGGGAATCACGAAGCGGATTTATCCGCACCTGCTGCGCCATTCGTTCGCCACCCACTTGCTAGAGCAAGGAACCGACATCAAGATAGTGAAAGGGCTTATGGGAGACATAACAACATCAAGACAACGGAAAGGTATGTCCACATAGCCGGCACTTTCAAAAGCAATATCAAAAGCCCGTTGGACGATCTGTTGATGGAGGAAGACGAGGTCTGATACTTAAAGAAAATAACAGCCAAATCGGCTGATAGCATAACATTATCTGCATAGAAAAAAATGAAAAAAATAGAAGAAATAAAAAAACAATTGGTTAAAAGGGCAACTGGTTTTATAACCGGGGGATTTAGACCTACAAATTCCAATACTGAAAGTTGGATTGGTCAAGTGTATCTATATAGAGAAAGTGAAGATATACCGATAGATAGCAATGGTAAAGCAATGTTGCCATTGTTACAAATATGTCTTGAAGGGTTGCCCTATATTCCTGATGCACTTAAAGGGTCGAAAGTATTGACTGTTTTTGTGTCTGAAAATATGCCCGGCAGACTGGCATATAACGGAGATGATTGGGTTATTCGTGAATACAAAGAAGAAGATGTGTTGGTTGTTAAGGATATATACATGCAATCATCGTTACGCATAAAGCCCTATCCGCTGAAAAGCCAACTAATTACTGAAGATTATCCTGTATGGGATAGTGGCGACATTCCAATGGATATAGAAGATGAGTTGGTGGAAATGGAAGATTCCGGGGAAATCACCGACTATTATGACTATACGGATTGTTTTGCCGGGCATAAAATAGGCGGTTATCCTAATTATATACAGTCAGGTATAGATTTCGGTGATGGATATGAATTTATGATTCAGATAGCTTCAGATGAAAAAGCGAACCTTAATATCATAGATAGCGGAAATTTCTATTTGGCAAAAAACAGTCAAACTGGAGATTGGAGGCTTTATTGTGATTTTTATTAGTAAATGCAGATAACAAGCGAATCAATCTCCCAAAAGGTCGATTATTCACTGAACATTATTCGCAATAGTAAAACAATTAAAAATTAAAAGATTATGGCAACAACAGAAGAAAGAGACATCTTTAATAATGAGTATGTTCAAATTTACACAAATGGTTCTGGTAACATCGTTCTGCTCTTCCAAAATGAGGTTGAAAAAACATTGGCAATAGGAGAGCAAATGAATGAGATAAACGAAGAGGCGTACATGAACGGTTACAACTGGGATGCCTTCTTCAACTACTATCTGGAAGAAAATGCACCAGACATTTTGGAAAGTATGGAAAGCGACCCTGAAGCTGGTTCTTACGCAGCTTATTTTGAGGACACCGCAGAAAACGAGCAAAAAGCAAAACGCTTTGCCGACATTATCATCTCTTTAATAGAAAACGAAGAAGAAATATATAAAATTCTTCGAGAGAAAGGAGATGAAATCGAATGGGATTAACCATTTGTATAAATAGAAATAATTATGCGGATAACACGCAGATAAGCAACCGTAACAGGTTGCTATCTGCATCCCATTATCAACCTCAAAAAGCAAAAATACAATGAATAGAATATTAACACTATATCTTTTTTTGCTATTGTGTGGCACGGCTTCCGCACAACGAACAGTAGAATGGAATGATTTGCAGACCCTAACGGATGACGCACGGCGCACGGTATATTATAAAAAAGACAGTAAACGGCCGTTGCAGGGAAAATATCGCATTATACGAGGACTTGACGAGGAACACGTGAAACTTTCAGACGGCATGATAAACGGAGACTATCGCTGCTACCGTGACGGGGTATTGCGTGAGTCGGGCATATATGTCAAGGGCAAGCGTAACGGAACATTCACGGAATACTACCAAGACGGCGTTACTCCCCGAAAGGAAACACCCATGCTGCAAGGCAAAATAGACGGGACTGTAAAGACCTATTTCCGTAACGGAAAAATAGAGATTGAAAAGGAGTACAAACAGAGTGTGGAGAACGGACGGGAACGCCGCTTTGCCAACAAGACGGGTGAGCAGATTTTTGAATCTCATTATATCGACGGGAAAAAAGATGGCGAGGAATGGGAAATCTTCGAGGACGGCCGCGCAATACGCAGCAAGACTACACGTCACTACTGTAACGGAAAACTCGATGGTTCGTACCGTGTGGAATCAACATGGGAGGGCAAACCTTATATAACCATTGAGGGACAATACACCGACGGTGAGAAATCGGGGCAATGGATACAGCATAACCACCAAGATAATACCCAAACCTGCACATGGCATGGTGAGGGTGGGGCTTAAACTGAAATGAAGACAGTTATCATAACACTACTTTTGACTTGTACATCGAGTTAGACCATTCACGATAATCTTAAATGAAGAAACAGGAATATAAGGAGCAAGAACGACATTATTATTTCTTCGACTATCTGTTCTGGTTGGGAGAAATAACATGGGAAAACTATCACAAGGTCAATTTCAAACAACCCCGAGGAAGTGACATGCTGTGGGCCTGTATCACGCTTTTTATATTCATGCCGGTTCTGACCATCGCCGGTCATTTTCTGGATGACTTGGCATTCGAGGTGTTTGGAGCCGTTCTTCTAATCGTGTACTCCGTTTCTGTCTTCATGACAGACCGTCTGTTCGGCAAAATATACCCGCCTTCCCGGCGGAAAGCGGTCGTGCAGCATTATGCGGGGCGCAAGTTCAGTCCCTTCCGGCGCAACCTGTTCTTTTTCACTCTCTATTTGCTTCTTATTCCCGCAATGGTTTTATTAGGAACTGCTCTGAAATGGATAACTGAAATACTTAAATGACAAATAAAAGAAACATTTTTAGCCGATTTTTCCGTATGATTGCGATGATACATAAAACCGCATATATCCTCGCTTACGATATGCTGCGAAAGAAAGGCGTGCATGATTGGGTGGAGCGTCGGGCTGGCGGGATAATCGGGCTTCCCTACCTCTCTTTAATTTTGGTGGCATTACTTACATTAAAAGACGAACCGAGTACCGGTCATAAAATCGTTACCGGCATACTGATTGGATGGGCGGTTGTCGCTGCATGGTGCACTTCCGGATTTCAGTTCAAAACTTCTGATTGGAGAATGGAAGTCCGGGAAGAACTTGATTTGCGTTACTTGTACTGGAAAAAGGCGATAGCGGTGTACTATGCCGTTGTCATTGCAGTGGCGGTAGCGGCAGGCATTGTCATGCCCTATATATAAATCCGAGGTAAAACATCAGTACGGCATTCCTCACAGCCAGTGCGACGGAGATAAGAAGAATTTTAGCAAGTCTCCTGCCAATATGTTTCATATCCCGGTAATGTTCACTGATTACTTTCCGATGTCCGGCTGTGTCGGAGCTTGCAGAATATGGAGGGCAGAAGGCAGAACAACATTACGATGACAAGGGCGACAATCCAACTGAAAAAGCGAAACATCAACGGTATTCCAAGCGGTATGGTTATGGCGAACAGCCAGCATAGGAAAAGCAACATTCTCCCATTGAGATTGCTATGTTCTCGCTCGCTCCATTTTTCGGCGACATACCACATATAGTCGATGAAGCAGAACCGGTATTTCCGATTGTTCTTTCCCATACCGTTATTTCCATGCAAAAAATATCGTCAGGCAGGCAATTATCGCCATGCCGACCAATACCATCTGAACCTTGCGGCGTGTTTCAGGCTTGCAACCGTCAAAGAACCATAGCGTGCTGTTGAATTGCCAATGACACGCCCATTTCCAACGGAGCAGCAATCCTGCAAGCCAAAGGGCAAGCAGTGCGGCTGCAAACAGCAGTCCGTATTTCGGATGAGCCTGCGCCCACTCGAAAAAAGATTCTGCCTTGCTGTTCATAGTTTCGTATATATCGGTAATCGTCATACTTATGATTAAAAGGATTCCGAACACAAAAATAATGTTTTCCGCTCACTTAATCATCACGTTATGCCGAAAAACAATGTGCCGGATGTCCTTTGTCTGCCGCAAAAACAGTATTTTTGCGAAAACGAAAAGCAGAGATGGGTTTCAGACGGAAATATAAGTTCAGTATAATAGACCACCTGTATTATGCGGGTCGCATACGACGCATCCACAACAGGTGGTTTATGCCGTTGGATGCTATCTTTTTGTGGGTTTTCGCTGTTGTCCCTTCGCTTCTTATAATAAGATTCCTATATTGGGTAATACCGTTGTGGCTGCCGTCAGCTTTGTCTGTCGGCTTGGTCTGGGCAGCAGTAGAGGTGTATTCAAAGATTGAAAAGAAGTACTTTACCAAAGCGCGGGAGCGTGCCTATTACCGCCTTTATCCTGAAAGGAAAGATAAAAACTACTTCTGGTTGCAGTTGCTGTTACCCCTCTGCCTGTATTCGATAGTTTTAGGCATAAGTCTTTGGCTTTTCTTAGTATGAGCAGGAAGAAGGATAATAGTTCATGGTTCTGATAATTTTAAGATTTACACTATGGGCAAAATTCCAACGATAATTGCGATAATGTTATTATGCGGTTGCAGTTCCATGAAACACTACGGTGTGTTTCAATGTGACAACGGCAACGATTATGTCAGCGAGGGACTGTACCGTATCGTGGACAAGCGAGGGCGTATCGGGTACGCGGACGAAAGCGGCAGGACAGTCATCAAGCCCCGCTTCGCCTTCGGCTTCCCATTCGAGAACGGCAAGGCTAAAGTAACGGACAAGGGAGAGATGAAAGAAGTGCCGGGTTCTGGTGGAGAATACCACTATTGGGAAAGCGACGAATGGTATTATATCGACAAGAAAGGGCAGAAAAGTGAAGAAAGTACTCCAAATATGTAGTACTAGTACCCGTCAGTTGTCTGATTGCTAACAATGGGGCTTACATCGCAATTAACACACTCCCAGTAGGATTGATTTTAGCAGAAGAGTTTGGGACAGCTTCCTCTGTTATACTTTCTGGAATATCCGAAATCAATCCATCATTTAAATCTCCTGTTTTAAGCCAAGGTATATTTCCACCATAATATGTTTTTGTTTGAACGACTAGGAGTTCCACTTGATTGCCAAGTGCCTACTTCATCCAATGCCGTCCACACCCAATTGTTAGGTGTCTCAAACGGCACGTTCTCATAATGGGGCGTATGTGTAGTAAGTCATCTTTGCGGATGCGTAATGGAATGCCAAACTTGAAAAACTTTGTTTTTCGTTTGTCTCTGCGCTTGCCTTTCGCTATCTTTGCATATTGTATTATTAAAACAGATTGTGATGACCCCTATATTTATAGCCGGTCCGTGTGTGATTGAATCCGCTGATTTGTTGGACGAGGTGGCGTGCGAGCTGGTTCGGATAAAGCAGAAATTTAATATAGAGATTTACTTTAAGGCTTCTTTTGATAAAGCCAACCGTACTTCTGTGCATTCTTATCGTGGCCCCGGACTGGAGAAAGGTTTGCAGATGTTGGGTGACGTGCGTGAGAAGTACGGTCTTAAGCTCCTGACGGATATTCATGAAAGTTTTCAGGCCGCTCCGGTGGGCGAAGTGGTGGATGTCCTGCAGATACCGGCCTTTTTGTGCCGTCAGACCGATTTGTTGGTAGCGGCAGCCCGTACCGGTAAGATTGTCAACATCAAGAAAGCTCAATTCCTGTCGGGACTTGACATGAAATACCCCGTGGAAAAAGCGCAGGAGAGCGGAGCAAAGGAGATTTGGCTGACCGAGCGCGGCAATATTTACGGTTACAATAACTTGGTGGTGGATTTCCGTAATATTCCGGATATGAAAGCCTTTGTCCCCCGTGTGGTCATGGATTGTACGCATTCCGTGCAGCGGCCCGGTGCGGCAGGCGGAAAGACCGGTGGAAACCGTGAGTTCGTGCCGGCCATGGCCTTGGCTGCGAAAGCGTTCGGTGCGGACGGATATTTCTTCGAGACGCATCCCGACCCGGAGAAAGCCATGAGCGACGGCCCGAATATGTTGTATCTGAAAGATTTGGAAACCGTAATCGCATCATTGCTATGAGCCAAGTGAAAGATATTGCCGTCAAGTGCTTCCGCGACGAAGCCCAGGCCATTTTGGATTTGATACCTCAGTTGGATGAACATTTCGATGCTGCGGTGGATTTGATGCTCCGTTGTACCGGAAAGGTAATTATAACGGGAGTGGGCAAAAGCGGGCATATCGGTGCCAAGATGGCCGCTACGTTGGCGAGTACGGGGACACCGGCTTTTTTCATCAATCCGCTGGATGTCTTCCATGGCGACTTGGGGGTGATGACACCTGATGATGTCGTCATTGCCATTTCCAACTCCGGCCAGACCGATGAACTCCTTCGTTTCATACCTTATTTATTGGAACATCATATTCCTTTGATTGGCATTTCCGGAAATCCCGATTCTTTGTTGGCCAAGTATTCCACGTGCCATTTGGTGGTCAAGGTCAGCCATGAGGCGTGCCCTTTGAATTTGGCACCGACATCCTCCACTACGGCCACTTTGGCTATGGGCGATGCCTTGGCCTGTGCGCTCATCGAGATGCGTCATTTTCAGGCAAAGGATTTTGCACAGTTCCATCCCGGCGGGACGTTGGGCAAACGCCTCTTGACCACTGCGCATGATGTGATGCGCAGCAACGACTTGCCGGTCATACCTCCCGGAATGAAGTTGGGCGAGGCCATTATCCATGTGAGCAAAGGCAAGTTGGGGCTGTGTGTGGCGATGGTAAATGATAAGGTAGTCGGGTTGATAACGGACGGCGATGTGCGGCGCGCCATGGAAAGTCTGCAGGACAAGTTCTTCAACGTCCCGGTGGAGCAGGTGATGACACGTACGCCGAAATGCGTGTCGCCGGATACCAAGATTGCCAAGATTCAAGATATCATGCACAATAACAAGATACATACGGTTTTGGTGGTGGACGATGACCGACATTTGTTGGGCGTGGTAGACCACTTCAGTTGTATGTTCTGACCAATGTATTCAATATAAAATTTATAAAAAAGGATTGAAGGCCTCGGCTCAGGTCGAGGTGTGGGAACAATTATGAGTAAATGGCGTGTCATATTCTGTGGCGTTTTGTTGTCGTTGGGGCTTGTGTCTATGGCACAGGCAAGCCCGAGTGATTCTCTCACGGTAGAGGACTTGAAAGAGAACGGTGTACTGTTTACGCCCCGTAACCGGGTGACGTTGTTACCGAGCGGTGCGGAAAAGTTTGAAGACATGTTCAAAGCGATAGAGCAGGCCCGTCATTATATCTATCTGGAGTATTTTAATTTTCGCAATGATTCTATCGGGAAAGCTTTGTTTACCTTATTGGATAAAAAGGTGCGCGAAGGGGTAAAGGTCAGGGTGATTTACGATGATTTTGGTAATGTCAGTAACGACCGCCCCTTGCGGAAAAGACATCTTAGGCAATTAAAGAGCCGGCATTTTGAGGTGGTCGTATTCGACCCCATCGTGTTTCCATGGGTGAACCACGCCTTGCACCGCGATCATCGCAAAATTGTGGTTATTGACGATAAGGTGGTGTACACCGGAGGAATGAATGTGGCCGACTATTATATCCATGGCCGTCCGGAGTTCGGTAAATGGAGGGATATGCACATGCGTTTGGAAGGAGATTGCGTCCCCCTTTACCGGCGTATATTCTGTGAAATGTGGGAACGTTGTACCGACCATAAGATCGACAGTTTGGAATATCAGCCGGATAGCCTGGCTATCCAGACTGACTTCCGGGGGCTGAAAGAAACAGCCTGCGCGGATTCTTCCGGCATTCTTTTAGGCGTGGCCAACCGTGAACCGAAGAGAAGTCCGGCGATAATCCGCAGGAGCTATATAGACGCTATTGACAATGCGCAAAAACGGATACAGATTGTGAACCCCTATTTTACTTTGGTGCCCAGTGTGAAAAAGGCCTTATATCGTGCGTTGAAGCGCGGAGTGAAGCTTGAGGTCATGTTGTCTACCAAGTGTGACGTTCCTGTCATGCCCGATGTGGCGGCCTACCATGCCAAAAGATTGATGAAACGCGGAGCCGATATTTACTATTATGAGGACGGGTTCCATCACTCGAAAGTCATGATGGTAGACAGTACGTTTTGTACGGTCGGGTCTGCTAATCTGAATAGCAGGAGCCTGAAGTTCGACTATGAAGTGAACGCTTTTATCATCGATTCCTGTACGACCCGTGAGTTACAGAACATTTTCGAGGCAGACAAACACCATTCTACTTTACTCACTCCGGAGAATTGGAAAAAGCGGCGCTCTTTCGGACGCCGCTTTATGGGATGGTTCTACCATCTTCTCATTCCCTTGATTTGATTTTGACATTCAGCTTTCCGGTTCTGGTTGGAGAATGTCCCGCATCAGGCTGATGTCCAAATCGTTCAATCCGTGTAGGAGCAATTCTTTCCGGTCTTCATCAAAGGGGGATAGCAAAGGCTGTGCCGTATCCTTCCTTTTGCTGCGGTAGAGTCTGAGGTAGTTTTGGTATTGGGTGATGGCTTCCGTTGTTTGCTTCAGGCACCATGCCGTATGTCCGGCATTGAGATAATCTTCCCATGTCACCTTGTCCTGTTGCAGTATTTTCCGGTAGTACCTGTCTGCCTGTTCCAGACGTCCCATCTTGAAGTTGCACCAGGCGATGGCCCGCCATGACGGTACTACTCTTTCCCCGTTGTATTCCAATTCATAAAAACGTTGGGCGGCCTCTTCGTAGCGTCCGAGTTGCATCAGGCATAATCCGATTTCCGAAATCAGGCGGGTATCGCCCGGGTTCATTTCTTCCAGACTCTTCAGGCAGTCGAGTTCCTGTTCATAGCGTCCCAAAGCGGAATAACACAAGTACATTTGTTTCAGAATCCATTCGTTATTCGGGCTCAACAGGTCGGCTTGTTGGTAATAGTATATGGCCTTGCTCGGTCGGTCTGTATGTTGATAGCAAAAGGCCACCTTTTGTAGCATTTCAGCGTTTGCCGTTTCGTGTTTGAGCGCTTCTTCCATATAGGCAATGGCATCCTGGTAACATTCCCTTTTCATAAGGAACGAGGCCGTCTCGCGCAAATAAGCCGGTGTTTTCAGCATACTTTCCAATACTGTATAACGGGTGAATAACTGGTCTCCCTTGAACGGGTCGTCAAACTGTGACTTACGCGGATGAAGTTTAAAGAAACGGTACAAGTCCTGCAAATAGCTACGGTAGACAGAGCCGATGTTCATGCTTTCCTTGGCTACATCCCGTAGACCTTCTTCGTTGCCTTCTATCTGTGATCCGATTTGGGAAATCATCATGTCCCGTTGCGAAGGGGCTATTTGGTTGAGCATCATGCAAAGCGAATATTTGTCCGATTCGCAGAAGTTGCCGGCTTCCATAAGCATCTGTATCGGATTGTGCCGTACGTTTGGGGGAAAGATGCCTTTCACTTCAGGTCTCCGTTTGTTGAATGGCGCGAACCAATGTGCGACGGATTGGAAAAATGAGAAGCCTTTGAGCGAGGAAAAAGTACCCAAGTTGATGTCTATCCCTTCCTTACCCATGGCGATGATGGCTTTCATGTTGTCGGCCAACTGTTTGTTGCCCCGTAACTTTTCCCATTCCGCATTCGGTTCGCCGCGTAAGGCTTTTGCCAAATCTTCCTCCATTTGCTCGAATCCCATTTTATTGCGTTGGTAGTTCCTGCTTCTGAGCAAATCGGGGAAAATTTCATTTTGCAATTTCCTTTCAGCCTTAGCCGTTTCCAGGCTGAGCAGGAATTGCTGTTGCAGGAGGATGAGTTCCCCTTTTAGGCGTTCGTCTTGCGCTAACAATGATAGTCCGTCCGAGAGGTCGGGATAGTAGACAAATCGTTTTTCGTATTGCATGTAGGTCCACACGGCAGCTGTCATGGCCCGTGCGCGGACTTTCGTATGCTCCGTCCGGCAGAAATGAAGCAACAGGCGATATTTTTGCGGGTCGAAATATCGTTGTATGTTCAGCATGACGGCACTGATGAGCAAGGCTTGTTCATCGGCTTCCTGCCGTTCTATGAAACTTTTCAGTTTTTCAGCGTCGGACGCATGGAAAAGAGGAGCGGTCCAAATGTATTCGAACAGCTTGTCGTACACATTATAGAAATTGTTCTCCTCTGCCTCTTCCGTATAGGCCTTTCTGCAGTCCTCTGATAATTTATCCCGTAATAAATCAGCTGTTTCCATCCATTGGTCAAATGGGGAGGATTGCTCTGTATAACAGCGATTGAACGTTTCCGTATACAGGTCGTTTTCGTAACGGACGTGGTAGAGCCGTGCGGACTTGTCGAGTAGTGCGAAAGTCCGATGGGTCAGGTTACGATGGACGAGGGCTTGTTGGGGATCCGTGCCGCCCTGCGCCATGAAAGTGAGCATCATGCCATAGTCCTGTTGTACAGATTCCAGTTCACGGTTCAGTTCCGGATTCTCTGTATTGAACAAAATCCCCCGGATACAGTTCAGGGCATCGTGCATGTGGCGTGAGATGAGAGCCTCTACGGCATCGTGATAAAGAAGTTCAAAACTTTTCCTATCCATAAGTTTAAGGGATGAATGGTGTGTGGATGAGCGTGTCGCCCGTATATTCAGGCGTAATCAAATGTCGGTAAGTCAGGAAACTGAGGGCTGTGGCCACGTTGTCTTTTTCCACTTTTTGGGCTTGAGGGTAAGCCGGAATTTTCAGGGAATCTATCGTTTCCGGTTCCACTGGGTAGCCGAGCAGTATGTTCCGTATGCTGTCCGTTTGTTCCTTACGGTTGATTTGTTCCACGGCTTTGTTGTAGCCTTGCAGCAGCAAGCGCATTTGTTCCGATTTCCTTTTGTCGGCCACAACGTCGGACGAAACCATGAAGGCCATGAGCCGTATGTGTGGCTTCCGGCTGTCGTAGATGCTCCTATGTCCTTTCAACTTGGCTTGCGTGGCATACGGTTCGGGAAGGAAAGCTGCGTCTATCGTGGCATTGTTCAGCATGTCGTACCGGAGCCGGATGTCGTTGATTTGGGGATGGTAGACCGTAGACGGTTCCAGACGTGCCTGTCCGATGACCGTGTCTAACAAGAGGTCTGTCACCGAGTGGCGGGCCATGGCCACCATCCGTTCCTTTAAATGTTTGGTCTGTCGTATGCGTCTGCTTTTGGCTGTCAACAATTCATGGTGTCCGTCCGCCTGCATGAATACATACAACCCCGTACCTTTGCTTTGCATCCATGCGGCACGAATCAGGTCTGTGTAGGACACGTCCACGTGCCTGCGGGCGAAAGCTGTATCACAGTCCATTTGGGCATTGAAAGTTTGCAGGCGGATGTCCAGACCTAATTCTTTGAACAGTCCGCACCGTTGGGCATAGTAGAATGGCAGGCAGTCCAAGGTCGGCATCAAGGCCACCTTAAGGGCTAAGGAATCTTGACGCGTTTTTTCGGTCTGCGAGGTAGCCGTATCGTTCTGTCCGGAGTGGCATCCGCACACGATAGCCAATAAGAGGAGTAGGGGAATTAACTTCTTCATGGGGTTTTGGAATGAAGAAGGGCAACCCGTATGCACAAGTCGCCCTTCGTATTTCAGAATGTCCGCCGGGACGGATTAACCTTTAATGGCTGCGATACCCGGAAGAATCTTGCCTTCGATGGCTTCGAGCAGGGCACCACCGCCCGTAGAAATGTAAGAAACCTGGTCGGCCATGCCGAACTTGTTGATACATGCTACGGAATCACCACCGCCGATGAGTGAGAACGCGCCGTTTTTGGTAGCTTCGGCAATAGCCTCGGCAATGGCACGCGAACCGGCTGTGAAGTTATCGAATTCGAATACGCCGGCAGGACCGTTCCACAGAATCGTCTTGGCACCCTTGATGGCTTCGGCAAAAGCTTTTTGGGTAGCCGGACCTGCGTCTAAGCCTTCCCAACCTTCGGGAATGTTGTTGGCCGGAACCACTTGTGTGTGCGCGTCGTTGGCAAAAGCGTCGGCAGCCACGCAGTCCGTACCCAATACGAGGTTTACACCTTTGGCCTTCGCCTTTTCGATGATATCGAGAGCCAACTGCAATTTGTCGTCTTCGCAGATGGAGTTACCGATCTTGCCGCCCTGGGCTTTGGCAAAAGTATAAGTCATACCGCCGCACAGAATCAGGTTGTCCACCTTGTCCATCAGGTTTTCGATGATACCGATTTTGGTAGAAACCTTAGAACCGCCCATGATGGCCGTGAACGGACGTTTGATGTTGCTCAACACGTTGTCTACAGCGTTCACTTCTTTCTCCATCAGATAGCCGAGCATCTTGTTGTCGGCATCGAAATAGTCGGCGATGACAGCCGTAGAAGCATGTTTGCGGTGAGCTGTTCCGAACGCGTCGTTTACGTAGCAGTCTGCGTATGAAGCCAATGTCTTGGCAAACTCTTTCTGGGAAGCCTTCATGGCTTTCTTGGCCTCTTCGTAAGCGGGGTCTTCCTTGTCGATGCCTACAGGTTTGCCTTCTTCTTCAGGATAGAAGCGGAGGTTTTCCAACAACAGAACTTCACCCGGTTGCAAAGCAGCGGCAGCGTCAGCGGCCTTGGCGCAATCGGGAGCGAATTTTACGGCTACGCCCAATTTCTCTGAAACGGCGTCTACAATCTGGCTCAAAGAAAACTTCGGGTTCACTTTGCCTTTCGGCTTGCCCATGTGGCTCATGATGATGAGCGCACCGCCTTCGGCCAGGATTTTCTTCAGCGTCGGCAATGCTCCGCGAATACGGGTATCGTCTGTAATCTTACCGTTCTCATCCAAGGGGACATTGAAGTCCACACGTACGATTGCCTTCTTGCCGGCAAACTTGTAATTGTCAATAGTCATAATTTTAAATCTTTATTTAAAGGTTTTCTGTCGTTTCTTTCTTTAATATGATGCTTTTACAGCACTGCAAAATTATACTTTTCCGCTCATATTTGCAAGAAAGCAGACCCTTTATTTGCGGAGGACGGGCTACGTTTTCGTGCGGTGTTTCCGCTCGTCGTGCCACGGGTTGTTTACGGTTGGGCGGAAGGGCGTGCCGCTCCGTGGGTACGCAGGTAATGCCGGCATATCATTTTCAGTCCGCAGGCCTCGCATTTGGGC
Organism: Paraprevotella sp.; assembly: GCF_986071375.1. Taxonomy (NCBI): domain Bacteria; kingdom Pseudomonadati; phylum Bacteroidota; class Bacteroidia; order Bacteroidales; family Prevotellaceae; genus Paraprevotella; species Paraprevotella sp. The sequence goes on from NZ_CFQRNQ010000002.1 coordinate 15,598, forward strand.
GTACGTGCCGTGCAGGTATAGCGTCCGTGCAGGATGAGCCAGTGATGGGCTTTGGGGATAATGGGAGCCGGGAAATAACGTACCAGTTGTTTTTCCACGCTGTAAGGCGTGGTGCAGGTGGCAGGGACGAGCCCGATGCGGTGGCTCACGCGGAACACATGGGTGTCTACGGCCATGGCGGCTTTTTCAAAAACGACGGCTTGGATGACGTTGGCCGTCTTACGTCCTACGCCGGGAAGCTTGACCAACTCGTCCAAATCGGAAGGAACCTCGCTGTGGTAGTTTTCCACCAACATGCGTGCCATCCCTACCAGGTGCTTGGCTTTGTTGTTGGGATAACTCACGCTACGGACGTATTCATAAATGGTTTCCGGCGTGGCGGCGGCCATGGCCTCCGGAGTGGGGTAGTCGCGGAAGAGCGGAGGGGTAATCATGTTGACCCGTTTGTCCGTACATTGGGCGGAAAGTATGACTGCTACCAACAGTTGGAACGGGTCGTGGTAGTGCAGCTCGGTTTCAGCCACGGGCATTGCTTGTTCAAAATAAGCAATGACACGGTCATAGAGTTCTTGCTTTTTCATTTGCTTTTATGTCGTTTTATAAGCAAAAATAATGAAAAGTCCTGAAGTTAAGTTCCTATTGGGGTGGAAAATTTAATTTCGTATCTGATTATCGGCTACTTCCGATTGATTCACGGCAAAGGCGGTCGAGCGTGGTCACAAGTTCGCGTATGTCTCCTCCGAACACAACGGCACGTATGATGCCTTTTCCGTCTACAATCAGGTTGGACGGGTCGGTGATGATATGGAACGAGTGCATCAGAGAACGTCCTGTATCAATGACCACGGAGACATCGCGCCATTTCCAACATGCGTTTTCCAAAAACGTTCGCACCTCGTCCTCGGGGTCACCTGTTAAAGCCACGAACTGCACACCGGGAAAGTCTTCGGCAAGTAAATCCAATACGGTCAGTTCGGCAATGCAAATGCCGCAGTATTTGTTCCACGAACTGACAATGGTGAAGTTCGCGGCGTTTACGTCTACTTGTTTCCCGTTGAGATCCGTGAATGTCTTGCGTGGGAGAGGTATTCCTAACAGGGTCTCAGTAGTGGGGTGCTTGTAGGTCAGGTAGTCTTCCAACGTGCTCCCCACTTCTTTGGAAGTAATGATGTATTTTCCAGTGGCAAGGGAGTCGTTGAAAGCTTTCAGGGTGATGGGGATACCGTCTGCCGTGAAATGTAGTATGGTGTCGGCTTCCACCATGATGGTGGATTCGTCCACACGCCACGTTTTTACTCCTTGGGCATGGGCGGAGAAGGAGAAAATCCCCATGAGTAATATCAGGTATGTTAAGCGGTTCATCGTTTCTTTCTTTAATATAATGGTATAGAATCGGTTTTGAAGATCTCAGCCGTACGGGGCATGCCGCACGGTTGAGGCTGACGTGGAGAGTTTAGACGCTCGTTTCCGTTAACTCGCAATATTTCCTTTGCCCTTCAGAGCAAAAACATTCAACATTTCCGTCGGATTTTTCTACGACAGAGCAGTTCGGGCATTTTTTTGAGTCTGTGCTACTACAACTGTAGATGACAGTTCCTGTATTTCCTCCCGGTGATTCAGATCGTCGCATGATCCGTTTGAAGTGCTTTTTTCCTTTTTGTGGAATGTTGGTCATGATGGCGTTGGTGTGTATTCCATCAAATGTTTCATACTTGATTTCTGCCATGAACCCTACCGGGACATCGTGGTAAGTGACTTCCGTGATTTTGATGTCTTTGTATTCTCGGAAAGTCTTTTCGGCTGCCTTATTGATTTTCCATGTAAGAGTCTCTATGTTAGAGGCGATTCTCTGTCCGTTAGGAGCTGTCAGGTTAATAAAGACTTGAGTTTTAGTGTCTGTTACCGTATCATCGGTATTGCAACTTTCTCCAAGAACACAAATCAAAATAAATAGCAATGTTTTGTATCTCATAAGCTTTTTTAATAAGTTGTTTTATATAATGAGCATCCTTCTGATATTCCTTTGTCACAAACACAGTATCTTTGTTTGGCTCGTTGGTCAACAACCAGGCGGCAACTTGAACATTTCCCCGAATCGTTTTCTTTGCAGGAATAAAAAGATGTGCCAGTGCCTCCTCCGCTTTCGCCTCTTTTTCGGATTCTGTGCCTGATAGGTCCCTTTTCAATTACCACATTGCTGGAGTATCCGTCTTCCGTCGTGTAAATGACTTCTGCCAGATAGCCTTTCTCTTGTGGGTAGTATTTGATTTCGTCAATTTCGAAATCCTTGCTTTCCCGTTGGTTTGACTCCACGTGGGGTTCCATGAGCTTTTTCAGTTCTCGGACATTTTTCGCGATGTATTCTCCGCTGGGGGCGCACAAGTTGAGTGCTTCTTCGTGTGCCGTGGGTTCCGGTCCGTACGGATTCTCTTGATTGCAACCGAATAAGGCGAACGTTGCGGTCGCAAGTGCCCATCCGATGATGATTCTTTTTTGCTTCATTTTTTTCTTGTTTTTTTGTGGGTAATTTAAGTGTTGCTCTCACATCGGGCATCCCGTTATATATCCTCCTTTCTTGTTTGGGCTTGCCTTTCAGCTATGATTCTTATTCTTTTTATGGGATAAATCCCGTTGTTACGTATGATGATTTCCCGTTCTATTTGGCCGTTGCGGTCGGCGGTGAACTCGAATTCCAGGTTTCTTGTTTCGCCCGGCATGAGGGTGAAGTCCGTGTCATCAAAAAGTTCCAAGCACGAGCAGCTCATTTCTATTCCTTCTACGTCCAATGGCTTTTTTCCGGAATTATTGACCGGAATGTGGAACACCTTGGGCTTTCCTGTCATGCATCCGTGTAGGTTGACGACGGAAGGAGCATTCAGGTTAGCTTCCTCTGTGGCATCAAAGCCGGGTATGGTATTTTCCCGGGCCGTGATGAACAGGTCGGGATATAGTTCCAAGTCCAAATCACCTTCGTAGCTGCATAACCGTAAGGCCAGGGAATCCGTTTTTTCCTTGTCACCATTCCGGATGGCATTTTCCATTTCAAGGTAGGTAAGGAAAGGATACTCTATGTTTTGAGCGATTTGTTCCAACCGTAGTGTTAAATCTGAACCTTTTTCCAGAAGGAGGTTACATTGCCATATTTCATCGAGCAAAGGGATGATTTTGGCCTTGTCCATTGTAAAATTATTGTAGTATTCTAATTCTGTGGTCATTTTTCCGATTTGTAAGACTTCGTCTATGCATCTGAAGCATTTACGCGATGCGCCCGGGATGATGTCCGTCAAGTGGCCGTCGGGAGAGAAAATGCACGTGACTGGCGTGGCATCGGAATAGAGCCATTGTTCATAAACGTTGCTTTTTGTGAAGTCGGTGAAGATGATGTTGAATAGTGCCTGGGACGCGGTCTCTTGTAAACGTTGGAGGTAGATTTGCGACGTGGTTTGAGTCGTATCTAACAAGACGATGCAGAATCTTTGTCCATGAGTTTGGCACGTTTCCATCGTGCTTTGGAAATCCAGCCCGTTTACTATCCTCTTTTCCTGTCGCGTGCAGGCGGTGAGGAACATCAGCATGATTGCCATGGTGAAGGCAAGGGTGTAGCATTTTTGTTTTTTCATTTGTTGCTCCTTTCTGTCATAGAATGATGGATGTCTGTGATGGTAAAGTTAGGAGGTGTGGAGCATAAAACCAAATATTTTAGTTTGCATTTAGTTTGATTGCTTGATTTTTATATTATTGATAATCAAGGAACTATTTTTTTTGAATCCATGGTTTTGTTTGATTAATATTCGTTAATACTCCAGTTTTTGCCTTTCAGTGGCTTATTCCGTCCTTTTGCGTGTTCATAGAGTGGGAGGAACAAACCTCGTCGGGTGTTAGTTGCGGAAGGCCGGAAATTGGGTGTGGGGGGGATGCTGTAGAAGGGCAGAGAGGCAGTGTGACCACCGGTTTGAAGGTGGGTGGTAAAAGGTGGGAAAAACGTTCGGTGGAGAATGGTTTTCCAATCTGCGCCAAATGAAAAATCAATCTCAGCCAAGTGATTTTTCATTCGGCGCAGAAATTTTTTCTGTTCTGCAGAGGTGATTTTTATATTGTTATTTGGTTGGAAGTCAGAACTATGTGAGATAGTCTGTGTCTCTTCTTTTTACGGGTTGGGACGAAAGGAAAAAGATAGACACAGATTCAACTCCGGTTCATCACCTGTAAGGTTGTTCCTTATTCTTCTATCAGTGAGAAAGGTTTCCAGTGCTTGTCTTGTTTGTATTTCTCTGTAGAACCTTGCGGGACGTGGAGCCGGCAAACGTTGAACCTGATGCTTTCGAAGGTGTCGGCATGGATAGAGGCCGGTTCCGCAGCTTGGCAATAAATGTTTTTCAGGCCGGCACAGCCGTAAATGGCTTTTTCGCCCATCATATAAAGTGAAGCCGGAAGGTGGAGTTCTTTCAGCACAAAGCAATTCATGAGGCATTTGGACGGAATGACTTCGCATCCCTCCAATATGCGAAGGACGGAAAGGTTGCGGGGAAGGTAATAGTTTGTTTCCTTTCCCGTTTCGTTATCCTGGCTTATTTTCCGCATCTCGGTGTCGGGGGTAGTACCGAAGAGTTCGCCGAAGTTAGAATAGGTGGCCGGAGTACCACAGGCCGGAAAGGGGACGGTTAGGGTCTTTAGCGAGCGGCAACCTGAGAATATGTGTTTGCCTAAATGATGTACGGAGGGAGGAATGGTTATTTGTTCCAACGCATGGCAGTCAGCGAAAACGCGGTCGCCGATATGAACGATTTTGTCCGGAATGTCGATTCGTGTAAAACTGTTGCATCCTTCGAATGCGGAATTTCCGAGATAGGCCACGGTGGGGGGCAGTGATACAGAAGCGAGGGAGATACAGCCCGCAAAACTATTGCTTTTGAGTTGCAACAGTCCTTCGGGGAGCTTTATTTCCGTCAGGTTTTTGCAATCGGCGAACACTTCGCTTCCCAACAGGATGGCATTGTCGGGTATGGATATGCGGGTAAGGCCGTGGCAAGAACAGAAAGCGGCTTTGCCTATACTTTTGAGTGTGGCGGGCAGGGTGAGTTCCTGCAAGTGGTAGCAGTGCGCAAAAGCGTAATCCTTGATGTGTTTCACTCCTTCGGGCAGAAAGACGGAGGTCAGGCTTTTGCAATAGGCAAAGGCGTGCTGTCCTATGCCAGTCAGTGTGTCCGGAAGTTCTACGCTTGATAAGGACGTGCAGTAACTGAAGGCCTGGAATCCTATGTAAGTGATACCGTGGGCGACGACCACTTTTCGGATGTGGTCCAGATGGCTTTCCCAGGGAGCTTCTTTTTCACCGAAAAAATCGAAAAGTGGTCCCGTACCAGTGATACGGAGTTCTTCGTTTTCAGGATTCAGGTTCCATTGAGCACGAGTTCCGCATGAACCGGAATACGGTTCGTGGGAGGATAATTCTTGCCTTTTGGGAAAGAATATTTGTGATAGGATGTTTTTGACTGTAGCCATTTGTCTATGCTGATTTGATTTATATTCCATCATTTTATTGCCCGTAGCAGATTGGTGGAGAAAAAGGGATTAAAAGTGGGGGCAATATTTGATATAAATATAGCGCAGCCTCCATCCCGTTTTTCTAATGTTGAGGTCCTGAGAAAACCCTAAGTCTGGAAAGACGGGAATGGAAGCCTGCGTATGACACAGGCATCCACCCACACTTTCTCATCAGACTTGTTTTTGAAATTTCTCAGGTTTCAACATTGACAAGAATATGCAGTAAATGCAATTTTGTTCCCACAAAGAGGATGTGTCCCGACGCTTCGTTCTACATCGCATCGGCAAAATTAAACATTTTTTCTCTAATGAAAAGAATTTATGAATATTTTTTTGTATAAATGTGAACAATGAAAAATCCAAAGCTACCTACAACGGACTTTGGATTTTTCATTAAAGAGATACGACGTAATGGTGATAATCCGGAATGGCAGAGGGCTAATACTCTGTTTTGTCCGTCGTGTTCCGCCATAGGTCGAAAGCCGCGATGGCTTCTTCGGGCAGCAGTTCTTCCATAGCTTTCTTGCGGTCTTGACGGGGGAGAGCCAGTTCTTCGTAGATAAAGGAATCGTCAAATCCGATATCGGCTGCATCGTCCTTATTATTACCGTAGTATATTTTGTCGAGATGGGCCCAGTATATAGCACCGAGGCACATCGGGCAAGGCTCGCAAGATGTGTATATTTCGCAACCGCTAAGGTCGAAGGTGCCCAGTCGGCGGCAAGCTTCGCGGATTGCGCTGACTTCCGCATGGGCCGTCGGGTCGTTGTGGGCAGTCACCCGGTTTACTCCGGTTGCGACGATTTCATCTCCTTTTACGATGACGGCACCGAACGGGCCGCCGCCGTTTTTTACGTTCTCTACTGAAAGCTCAATGGCTTTGCGCATAAATTCTTTGTTTCCCATACGCTTTGTTTTTAGTATGTTGTGAGTGAAAAAGAGAGGAACGGTATTTACGGGTTCTTCCTCCGCTTTTTGGGAATGAATACCCGAAATACGTCCCGCCACGTGTTGAAGTCCCGTTTCAGTCCGATTCCGACACCTTGAGTGGTCAGCGACGATTTGGTGAAGTAGCGGTCGTTGGTTTTGCTGTATGCCTTCAGGCTTACGTTTCCGCTCGGGGTCAACAGCCACTGCAGGTCGAAGTCGCCGATGAAGTTACCGTTCGGGTTGGTGCTGTTGTCCCGATAACCGAAATTTCCGTTGATGAGCAGGCGGTTGTTGAGCAGCCGTCCGGAGAGCAGTCCTTCTACGTCCATGTCGCTCCATCCCGTTTCGCCTGTGCTGAGGTTTGTCCCGATGTTCCAGTTGCTGTTGTTGCCGAGCAGCGTGGAAAACATTTGGTTGAGTTGCCCGCTCAGAGTAGAGGACAACAATGACTTCATGGCCACGGAGGATTGGCTTTGTTCCGTGTTGCTGTAATCGTAAGTGTAGAAACGCCCGATGCCGAGGAGGTAAATCACCTGCATGTTTTTTTCTTCTTCCGTGCTGATGAGGCTGCGCACCATCTGTTTCTCGTCTTCATTGACGTTGGGCAGGTCGAAGTCGAAACTGATTTGAGGAGACTGGGCCTTTCCGCCAAGGTTCATCAGGCAGTTCACGCGTACGTTGTTCTGGCTGAAGGTAGAGCGTGCGCTCAGGTCGTTCAGCGATACGGAGGGTACGGTGTAGACGGCTTGCAGGTTGAGGTCGGCCTGAATGGGCGGACCGCCGAATACGATGGTGCCGCCGGGGTTGAAAATGAAGTCCTTGCGGATGACGTCCTGCAACGAGAGCTTATAAATGCCATGGTCTATGGTGTACGTGCCATACATCGTAAAGTCTCCTTTATTATAATAGTTGGCACGGATATTCCCGTGTCCGTTCAGGGCGATGTAGTCACCGGCCTTCGGGTCCATAAGAATCTTCATGGTAGCTTCCGGTGTCAGGTTAAGGCGGAAATTGATGCGCATGTCCGATTCCGGTTCCGGGAGAGAGGGAAGACCAGGGGAATGGGAATGTCCTTCGATACTGTCCTCATGTGTCTTGTAGGTGATAAACTGGTTGTCTGTCAAAGTCGTTGGAGAGGACAGGTTGTAGACGAACATGGTGTTTTCTTCGGGGCGGGCATCGATGTTGATGTTCAGGTTGCCCGGCTGTCCGTTGAACCCGATTTTTCCGGTGGCGTATGCTGTCCCGCAGAACACTTCGTCCCCGAAATCCTTGACGTCATAACCCAGAATGTTATAAGCATCGATGTCGAAATCGAAACGCATGTGGGAGAGGTTGGAATGTTGGAGCACACCGTTGACTACGGCATAGTGTTCGTCTTTGCCGGGAGAGCCTTGCCGGTCGTAAACCATGGCATTACGGAAATAAATGCTGTCCGGGCGCAGGATGACGGAATCGTTGACGAGGCGGTAGTCCACTTCGGTTGCGTTGACTTTCATTCCTCCTTCGCTGACTAGCATGTCGCCTTCCAGATTGATACCTTTGAACGGGCCGAATACGCGGGTCCATCCCGAAGCTCGTCCGTGCAAGCCGGTGAATATGCCGTCTGTGTAGTGGTTCAGAAAAGCCAGGTCTATGTTTTCGGTACGAATCATCAGGTCGAGGCCTCCCTTGGGGGCAGCGCCTATTCGGATGTCTCCGTCTACACTGGTCATGCTTCTGTGGGCCGGGTCTGCCATGCGTGCGTGCAGGAAAATTGCATTTTTCTCCTTCTCCCAACCGCCGTGCAGGTTCATTTCGCCCAAATAAGCTTGGTTGAAAGTGAAGTTCCGGACATGGAGATGGGCATCCACTTCGGGGCTTTTCATCAAGTTGGCTGCGTAGATCCGTCCGGTGGCTTGTCCGGCAAAATCTACGGCGTGGAAATTGATGATGTTGAAAATGTATTCCAGATTGATGTCTTTCAGGTCAACCGTCAATGAATCGCCCGGGTTGCCCGATACGTTACCGTTGAGAATCAGGTGGCGGTCACTTTGTTCGATGGTGAATCCATTGATGTTGACTAAGCCCGGCGCGGCATGTACGCTAGATGCGTGTACGTTCCAAGCCGAGTCGTTGACGATGATTTGTGAGGGATGGAATTTGATGTCAGTCAGCATCTTTTTTTCTTCGTTTCGGGTAAACCGGGTGTCTGCCGATATGGAACCTTGATAGATTTTTTCGGCATGGTTGGTCCAATTCAGTCCTGTGTAGACATTGTCATGGGCGGCGCGGGCCAACAACCTGAAATCTACGGGAGCTTTGCCGATTTGCTTTTTGAAATCGAGAGTGCAGGTGAGGGAATCGTTGACACGGCCGGCCAGAATCCGTATGTCGTCCAATTGCTGCCCGTTGTAGTTGAACGACGGGATGGAGGCATTGAAGTCCAGTTCCTCGGTACGGCTGTTGAAATAACCGTTGATGTGTCCGGCTTTCGGGATTTGCAAAGGGATGTCGAAAATCTTTTCAATAGGTTCCGTGTGGTCGATGTGCACGTACAAGGCTACTTCGTCCGGAGTGTCTTTTTTAAGTTGGGGTGTTTTGACGAAAGACGGGATATAGGCATGGAGCAGTTTCCGGCTGTGGGCGATTAACGTGCCGAGCCTGAAATCTCCCTCCATTTCTGCATGTAGGAAGTCGCTGTGCAGCGAGAGGTTGCGTTTGCCGGGTTCATTGGTGGCTTTAAAACATATCGGTCCGAGGGTATAGTTTTCTTCCGATGTAGACATGCAAAAATCGTTCAGGCTGATAAGTCCTTCCATGTTTTCAATGTTGTGCCCTTGGAAATCAGCTTGCAGGTTACCTTGGAACACTGTTCCGGCATACTTGGATGTTAGGGCGAGGGCATGTGGTGCGAAATGTCGGACAGAAGCTTCCGCCTTAATGTAAGGCGTGGATGAATGTAAGTTGAACTCTCCTTTCGTAGTAAGAGCGAGGTGAGGGTCATTGATGCTTACGTTGCCGGCGAATCCTCCTTTTCGGTAATCTACGTCGACTGTGATGTCGTGGTAGTCGTAATGGTTATAAGAAAAACGGCCGATGGTTCCTTGCAATAAAAGGGCAGGATAGGCACCGGAGCGCAGGAGTCCTTTGCCCGATAAGTCGAAGGCCGTCTCGCCGAATTGCTCTTCCCGTCCTGCTAGCTTGCCGAGCTGGAATCCGGGAGTATGCACTTCCGCCTCGATTTCGTTTCCTTTGGCGAAAGAGCCGAATACGGCCAGGGAGCCTAAATCGGTATGTAAATTGAGATGGCTTTTGAGATATTGGGGACGATAGGACAGGGTTCCTGTGGCTTCTAATGTGCCGATAGCCTGTAAATAAGGTGAAATGGAAATCTTGCCGTTTGAAACCCATTCAGACAGTTGCTTGAGGCCGGTCGGGGTGATTTGCAGTTTCCGGATGTCGGCTTTTATCGTTCGTTGGGCCGGATTTTCGAGGTGACTGATAGCCAATGGGGCTTCGAGTACCATGCTCCGGTCGGGAGTGTAAAGTGTGAATTGGTCTATCAGGACTTGTTTGAGGTTTCCGTTGAACCGCGCTTCGACAGTTAATGTCGGAAACTCCTCAAGAGTATGGCTTTGAGTTGGTTTGTGGTAGAGGGGAATGAAGTCGGCGAAAGAGAATGCCCCCTCTTCAATGCTGCCTTGGAATGTGAAATCCTGATACCGCCCTTTTCCGCTTCCTTCTTTTATATGACGGTAGCTCATGGTGACCGGATGGAGGGCTAATCGGGAATGGGGCAGTTCGATGGTGAAGTGGTCAAGCAGTGCTTTTTCCCGGTTGGCCGTAATCTTGAAAGACAGTTGTTTAAGCTGTAGGCCGGAGTGCTCTTCAAAGGAAAATTTCTTGACGTTCAGGTTCAAGGAATCTGCCGTATAACTTTTCAATGAAAGCGTGGCACTGATTTTGTCCAACACGATGTGGTTCGGATTAAAACGGCCGGGAGTAGGAGGCTTGTCATAACGGTGCCACGACAGTTTGCCCCGCCGGACAAGCACGGAATTGATGCGGAGGTTCGGGTTGGAAGGCAGACTGTCTTTTTTCGCGAAAGTGTCTATGAGAAACTGGAAGTTCGGCTTTTCCTTCTGCGTACGTTGGTAGAGGTGGATGTCGAATCCGTAGAACTGGACATTTGAAATGGATATTTTGCCGTGTAGCAATGAAGCCCATTCTATTTTGGCCGACAGGCGGGCTGCCTTTAGCAAATCCTTGTTCTTTTGGTCTTTAATGACCACGTCATCGAGAATGATACGGTTGAAATATCCCAAATCCACCCGGCTGATGGAAAGCTCTGTGTGTAAAATATCTTTCAAGGCTCCAGAGATGAGCAACGTGACACCTCTTTGCACGGCCGGAACGTGGAGTAGCGCAACCGACAACAGGTAGAAGCCCACGGCTATACCTGCGAGTACTCTGAATATTTTTCTTAATCTTTTAATATGACCCTTATTTATACGACAAAATTACTATTTTCTTTTTAGAATCCTTCACTTTGTCATATTTTTAATGTAATTTTGCGACGTTTTAATTAAAACCAGTTTATTTAATCCTATAATAATGGCAAATGTAATTAAATTACGTAAGGGCCTTGACGTGAATCTCAAGGGCAAAGCTGCCAAGGAGGAATTTCAGGTGAAGAAACCGGCTGTCTATGCATTGATGCCGGATGACTTTACGGGAATGAAGCCCAAGGTAGTAGTCAAAGAGAACGACGTGGTGAAGGTCGGGGATGCTTTGTTTGTGGACAAGAACCATCCTGAAATCAAGTTTGTCTCTCCCGTGAGCGGACGGGTAACCATGGTGGAGCGCGGCGATCGTCGCAAAGTATTGAGCGTTCGCGTGGAAGCCGATGCAGAGTTGCAGTATGTGGATTTCGGCAAGAAGAGTGCGGGGCAGATGACGGCTCAGGAAGTGAAAGCTCTCCTTTTGGAATCGGGTCTGTTCGCTTTCTTTAAGCAACGTCCCTACGACGTGACGGCAAATCCGACGGATACTCCGAAGGCTATCTTTGTTTCCGCCTTCAATTCCATGCCGCTTGCAGCCGATTTTGAATATGTGTTACGGGGGCGTGAGGCTGATTTCCAGGCAGGACTCGATGCTTTGGCCAAAATGGCGAAAACTTACTTGGGCGTAAGCTCGAAGCAGACGGCTACGGCGTTGACTGCAGCCAAGAACGTGGAAATAAACTTTTTCGACGGGCCGGCACCGGCGGGAAACGTAGGCGTGCAAATCAATCACATTTCTCCTATAAACAAAGGTGAAGTCGTTTGGACGCTCGGTGCGGAAGAGGTGATTTTCATCGGGCACTTGCTGAATACGGGACGTTTGGACTTTACCCGCGTAATTGCATTTGCCGGTTCGGAAGTGAAGAAGCCGGCCTATTGCAAAATGACGGTAGGACAGCAACTGGGCACTTTAATCGAAGGCAATGTGGCGACGGGCAAGAGCCTGCGTGTGATAAACGGCAATGTGATGACCGGTGTGAAAACTTCGGCAGACGGCTTCTTGGGTGCTCACGTGACGGAGGTGAACGTGATTCCGGAAGGAGACGACGTACACGAAATTTTCGGTTGGATTATGCCTCGACTGAACGACTATTCTTCCAGTCGCGCTTACATGAGTTGGTTGATGGGCAAGAAAGAGTATGCGCTTGATGCTCGTGTAAAAGGCGGCGAACGCCACATGATCATGTCGGGCGAATACGACCGCGTGTTCCCGATGGACATCTTCCCCGAACAGTTGGTAAAAGCCATTATCACCGGCGACATAGACCGCATGGAAGCTTTGGGCATCTATGAGGTGGCCCCGGAGGACTTTGCCTTGTGTGAGTTCGTGGATTCTTCCAAACTGGAGGTGCAACGCATCGTCCGTGAAGGGTTGGATATGCTTCGCAAGGAGATGGCTTAATTAATTTCATCACAGGTTTAAATGATTTAGATAATGAACGCGTTAAGAAAATATCTTGATAAGATAAAGCCGAACTTTGAAGAGGGCGGCAAGCTTCACGCATTTCGTTCTGTGTTTGACGGTTTCGAGACTTTTCTCTTCGTGCCGAATACCACGTCGAAGTCGGGAGTGAACGTACATGATGCGATAGACAGCAAGCGTATCATGATTTTTGTGGTTATAGCGTTGTTACCGGCTTTGTTGTTCGGTATGTACAACATCGGGTATCAGAACTATGCGGCCGCCGGAGTGGACGGGACATTCTGGGAAATGTTCGGTTTCGGCCTGTTGGCCGTGTTGCCTAAGATCATCGTGTCCTACGTGGTGGGTTTGGGTATCGAGTTCATCGTGGCCCAATGGAAGCATGAGGAGATTCAGGAAGGTTATTTGGTAACGGGTATCTTGGTTCCGATGATCGTACCGGTTGATTGTCCGTTGTGGATTATTGCGATAGCTTGTGCTTTTGCCGTCATTTTCGCCAAGGAAATTTTCGGAGGTACGGGTATGAACATTTTCAATGTGGCTTTGATTACCCGTGCATTCTTGTTCTTTGCCTATCCTACGGCAATGAGTGGCGATGCTTGTTGGGTGGCCAAGGAAAGCATTTGCGGTTTGGGAAACGACCTGCCTGATACGTTTACGATGGCCACTCCTTTAGGAGAAGCGGCAGTAGGGACTGTGCCCGCTTTTTCATGGGACCAGGTTTTCGGTTTCATTCCCGGTTCTATCGGTGAGACTAGCGTGATAGCTATTGCTATCGGTGCTGTGATTCTTCTGTGGACAGGTATTGCCAGTTGGAAGACGATGTTCAGCGTGTTTGCCGGAGGTGCGCTTCTGGCATGGGTCTTCAATGTATGGGGACCGGAAGGAAATGCCGGTGCAGCCATGCCTTGGTACCAGCATCTGGTATTGGGCGGCTTCTGTTTCGGTGCCGTGTTCATGGCTACCGACCCCGTGACTTCGGCACGCACTGAGACCGGTAAATACATTTACGGTTTCCTCATCGGTGCCATGGCTGTTATTATTCGTGTGTTGAATCCGGGTTATCCCGAAGGTATGATGCTTGCCATCTTGTTGATGAACTTGTTTGCTCCGCTGATCGACTATTATGTCATCCAGAGTAATATCGACAAGCGGGCTAAACGTGCAATTAAAAAATAATAAAGGAACTATGGCAACAAAGAAATTCAAATGTAAAGTGTGCGGTTACGTCCATGAGGGTGACGCTGCGCCTGAAAAATGCCCGGTGTGTCAGGCTCCCGCTTCTGAGTTCGAAGAAATCGTGGAGGCCGGAGAAACGGATAAACCAGCGAAGAAAGGGCTGAACACCGACGGTAATACTTATACCATTATATACTCATGTGTTGTGGTCGTTATCGTGGCTTTCTTGTTGGCTTTCGTTTCCAAGGCTTTGGAACCGCAGTCAATGGCTAACGTACGTATCGACAAGAAAAGTCAGATTCTGGCCGCTTTGAATCTTCGTGATGTGGAGAAAACCGAAGTGGAAAAAACATACGATGAAGTCGTAGTGGCCGATGAAATCATCGACAAGGACGGCAACGTGGTGAAAGACGGTACCTCCAAAGATGCAGACGGTTTTGCCGTAGAAGACAAAAACATCTCGGACAGCAACCTCCCGTTGTATGTATGTAAGGTGAACGGAGAAACCAAATATGTCATTCCCGTGACGGGTAAAGGTTTGTGGGATGCGATTTGGGGATATGTGGCTTTAAATGCCGACAAGAACACCATTTACGGCGTATATTTTACCCATAAGGGCGAAACGGCCGGTTTGGGTGCCATTATTACGGAATACGATAAGTTCCAGAAGCAGTTCGAGGGCAAGAAGCTGATGAATGACGACAAGTCCGCCGTAGCTATCAGCGTGGTGAAGAAAGGTAAAGTCGTGAACGGACTTTCTGATGACAGCCGTTGCGATGCCATCACCGGTGCTACCTTGACTTCGGACGGTGTGAACAACATGCTTCATGACTGTATTTCACGTTATATGACTTTTTTAAATACTAATGAATAAAGGAGGTAAGATATGAGTAAGTTATTTTCTAAAGAGAATGGAGAAGTATTCTCGTCTCCCCTTAACCTCAACAACCCGATTGCGGTTCAGGTGCTCGGTATCTGTTCCGCCTTGGCTGTCACTTCGCAAATGGAGCCGGCCATTGTCATGGGGCTTTCGGTAACAGTGATTACGGCTTTTTCCAATCTGATTATATCTTTGATACGTAAGACGATTCCCAACCGTATCCGCATTATCGTTCAGTTGGTCGTCGTGGCTGCATTGGTAACCATCGTAAGTATGGTGCTGAAGGCTTTTGCTTATGATGTGAGCGTACAGTTGTCCGTGTATGTCGGCCTGATTATCACCAACTGTATCCTGATGGGACGTTTGGAGGCTTTTGCCATGATGAACGGTCCGTGGGAAAGTTTCCTCGACGGTATCGGTAACGGTTTGGGCTATGCATACGTGTTGGTTTTGGTCGGTGCCGTCCGTGAGTTCTTCGGAAACGGTTCCCTGATGGGCTTTCAGATTATTCCACAGAGCTTCTACGACATGGGCTATATGAACAATGGTATGATGACCATGCCGGCCATGGCATTGATTCTTTTGGGATGTTTCATTTGGGCTCACCGGGCTTACAATGAAAGGAAAGAGAAAAAGTAATCGGAATCATAACCAGAAACAGAAAGAAAAAAGAATATGGAACATATGTTAAGTTTGTTTGTCCGTTCTATTTTTGTGGACAACATGATTTTCGCTTTCTTCTTGGGTATGTGTTCTTACTTGGCCGTATCTAAGAATGTAAAGACTGCATTGGGGTTGGGCGTTGCCGTGACCTTCGTGCTTTGTGTGACGGTGCCGGTGGACTATCTGTTGCAGACCAAAGTATTGGCTGAAGACGGCGTCCTCGGCATGGATTTGACTTATTTGGCGTTTATCCTTTTCATAGCCGTGATTGCCGGTATCGTGCAGTTGGTAGAGATGGTGGTGGAACGTTTTTCTCCTTCGCTTTATGCCGCGTTGGGTATATTCCTCCCTTTGATTGCCGTGAACTGCGCCATCATGGGTGCCTCACTGTTCATGCAGCAGAGAATCTCCATGGATCCGGCCACGAGCACGCAGGCTATCTCCAGCGTATGGGATTCTTTGGCATACGCTTTGGGTTCAGGTATCGGTTGGCTGTTGGCCATTGTGTCCTTGGCCGCCATCCGCGAGAAGATGGCTTATACTGACGTGCCCAAGCCCTTGCAGGGATTGGGTATCACCTTCATCACGGTGGGGCTGATGGCCATGGCCTTTATGTGTTTCTCAGGTTTAAGTATTTAAAAGGAAAGGAATAGAACAATGGATATGAATTTTATTTTAGCGAGCATTGGCGTATTCCTCGTTACAATACTCCTGTTGGTGATTATTTTGTTGGTGGCTAAGAAATATCTGTCTCCGAGCGGAAACGTGAACCTTACTATCAATGGCGACAAGACTATCTCCGTAGCGCAGGGAGGAAGCTTGCTTTCTACCTTGGCTTCCGAAGGGATTTACCTGTCTTCGGCTTGCGGTGGTAAAGGTTCTTGCGGGCAGTGCAAATGCCAGGTGGTAGAAGGGGGCGGTGAAATACTGGACTCTGAAAAGGGACAGTTTACCCGCAAGCAAATCAAAGACCATTGGCGCTTGGGTTGCCAGTGCAAGGTGAAAGGCGATTTGAAGATTAAGGTGCCCGAGTCTGTAATGGGTGTGAAGGAGTACGAATGTACGGTGATCAGCAACAAGAATGTGGCTACCTTCATTAAAGAGTTCAAGGTGCAGCTTCCGGCAGGAGCGCACATGGACTTTATCCCCGGTTCATACGCCCAAATCAAGATACCTGCATTTACGATGGATTACGATAAGGATATCGACAAGAGCCTCATCGGTGATGAGTACCTGCCGGCATGGCAGAAGTTCGGTCTCTTCCCGTTGAAGTGCGTCAATCCGGAACCGACCGTGCGTGCCTACTCTATGGCCAACTATCCGGCAGAAGGCGACGTGTTCATGTTGACTGTACGTATCGCCACACCTCCTTTCAAGGCTGACCGCAGCGGTTTCATGGATGTGAACCCGGGTATCGCTTCATCTTACATCTTCACGCTGAAACCGGGTGACAAGGTGATTATGAGTGGTCCTTACGGTGACTTCCATCCGCATTTCGACAGCAAGAAAGAAATGATTTGGGTCGGTGGTGGTGCCGGCATGGCTCCGTTGCGTGCGCAAATCATGCACATGACAAAGACGTTGCATACGACCGACCGCGAGATGCACTATTTCTATGGTGCGCGCGCATTGAACGAAGTGTTCTATCTGGAGGATTTCTTAGGATTGGAAAAGGATTTCCCGAATTTCCATTTCCATTTGGCTTTGGACCGTCCGGATCCTGCCGCAGACGCAGCAGGCGTGAAGTACACTCCGGGCTTTGTGCATAACGTGATGTATGAGACTTATCTGAAAGACCACGATGCGCCTGAGGATATCGAATATTACATGTGCGGTCCCGGCCCGATGTCGAAGGCTGTGGTCGGCATGCTCGACGGTCTCGGTGTAGATCCGGAATCTATCATGTACGATAACTTCGGCGGATAGTAAGGTAAAGGATATATTCTTTTTCATAGTGGTTTGCGGCAGGTCCCATTGGTATACGATGGGTTTGCCGCAAATTTTTATATCCAATCGGGGAGGGATGCCATTTTGATTTCTACGTTGATGTTTTGTTTGATAAATCCTGTATTCTGATTTCAAAAAGATAGGAAAACAGTTGTTGATTGAACAAGCAAATCTTCTTTTTCTCTTCATCTGTGCAGCTCAAAGGGAAGTTTTGAATACATATTTTTGCAAATCGGACTTGATTTTTATGTTTGTTCAGCAAGATGGGGCATCAATCTCAGCCAAACGAAAAATCGTTTGGCTGAAAAAACACTTTTTTTCTCCGCATGTTGTGTGACCGGTTTCCTCATGTCGGCTGATGACAGACCAGAAAACGCCAAGACGGGATGCCAATATGGCCTCTTTTTTCTCTATTTCGTTCCTTTTGGCTTACAGGATTCGACTATCAAATCGTTATGAAAATTTAGTGATGGCTTGCCTCATACTGAAACGCATGCGCAAGCCATGGCTTTCCGTCTGGCTTTTTGAAAGTAGAGGCCCTAAATAGGTAACAAACCGTTTTCTCCTTACGTGGCGAGAATCGTATATTTCCAAAAGGTTCCGCTTCGGGGTACAAATGGAGGAATCTTGCCGGGGGAGGATTGTCATTTTGACACTATTGCAAAGCGGTATGGCTACGGGGCTGCACGTCATAGGACCATGGGAAAAGCTAAAGTGGCTCTTCTTAAAATTGGAAATAGATGAACGGTTGCATTTCTGCTGTGACGAATTGGTAGACGATGAAAACGGCCAACACGACGGCAACAGCCATCAACGGCAACGGCATGCGTGCAAACCAAATGCGATAACGGCGTTTCCAGTTGTCGGGCAACCAATGTATGACCATGCCTAAGGCGAAGAGGGCAAACACCTTGTCGTAGGCCAGGATGATGTCGCCCACATTGGCGTTCCATGCCGTCCCCATTTGGTTTACCATTTCCGTGGCGATGCGCCATGCCGTCTCGTTGGCAATGGCCGGGTCGAGATTGGAGCCCGAACGGAAGAACAGGCGCGTGAAGGTGATGAATACGAAGGTGACACCCACGGCCCATGCGTGCCCCAACCATGCAAAGCGCCATCGCAAGCCGCTCAGTGAATACAACCATTTGATAATCGCACTGGCTGTGATGAACAGCATGAAGACGAGCAGCAGGTTCCATATAGGCGCGGGGGCAAAGACATATAAGGCTCCCGTTACGGACAAGATGAGCAACGACCAGAGCGTGCGGACTACCGGCCGGAAGTCCCTCCAGAACTTGTAGACAATCATGCCTACTCCGTTTAGTCCGCCCCAAATCATGAAGTTGCAGCTCGCGCCATGCCATAATCCGCCGAGCAGCATGGTGATCATCGAGTTCAGGTTGGCCCATATCTTTTTGCGGCGATCCGGACAGCGCAGGCCCACAGTCACCACGATGGCTGCCAATACCAGTACGGCGGCAGCTACGTAAAGATTCCCCGAGAGGACAAGGGCTACGAACGTGATGGTCAGAATCCAGAAATACGTGCCGAAGGTGGCGTTGCGGTTTCCGCCTAAGGGAATGTACAGGTAGTTCTGTAACCAACGCGACAACGAGATGTGCCAACGTTTCCAGAAATTGCTGCAATTCGGTGCCTTATACGGTGAGTTGAAATTACGTGGCAGATAGAATCCCATGAGCAGCGAGAGGCCGATGGCAATGTCCGTATAGCCCGAAAAATCGGCATACACTTGCAGGCTGTAGGCAAAGAGGGCCATGAGATTCTCGAAACCGGAGAAAAGCATGGGGTTGTCGAACACACGGTCGATGAAGTTCACCGCGAGGTAGTCGCTCAGGATGATTTTCTTGAGCAGGCCGTTGAGTATCCAGAACACGGCCATGCCGAATTGCAGGCGGCTCAGGCAGTACTTGCGGTAGAGCTGCGGGATGAAGTCGCTGGCTTTCACGATAGGGCCGGCCACTAATTGGGGGAAGAACGTGACGTAAAAACCGAAATCGAACAGGTTGCGTACCGGTTTTACCAACCCACGGTACACGTCGGCCGTATAGCTGATGATTTGGAACGTGTAGAAGGAGATTCCCACAGGCAGGATGATGCGGTCTACGCTGAAGAACGGTTGGCCAAGCAACCGGTTGCCCTCGGCAGCCAACAGGTTGGTCACTTGGAAGGAGGTGCCGCATACGGTGTTCACCAAGTCCGCGAAGAAGTAAGCATACTTGAAGTAGCACAAGATGGACAGGTCGATGGCGACACTCAGGATGAGAAAGGCCCGCTTTTGCCAACGCCTCTGCACGCGGTATATGAGTTGGGCGATGATGAAGTCGCTGCACGTCACGAACAGGAGCAGGCCGAAAAACAGCCCGCTCGTTTTGTAGTAGAACAAAACGCTGACGAAGAACAGGTAAGTGTTACGCAGCAGCCGCTTGTTGCGGAAAAGCGCAAAAACGGCGAAGACAATGGCAAAAAAGGCCCAAAATTGGAATTGCGTGAACAACAGCGGACTGTTCGGGTCGAACGAGAACACACTTTCTATGTAATGCCACAGCACGAGCAGGTTTTCTTTAATTTCCATCAGCTTGTAAATAGTCGGTTATGATTGCATTGTAGAGCATATCGCCTATGAGGTGGTATCCTTCGGCGGTGAAGTGTATACGGTCGGGGCGCATCAACCTCTTGCCGCGCCACAAGGCGGAAGAGCGCGAACCGCCCATGATATGGTATTGGTCCCATACGGCACCGCCAGTCTCGGCTGCCAGTTCTTTGAATGCCTTGGCCACGCGTGCCGTGTTGGGATTGGTGCGCTTGCCGTGCCTTCTTCCGAGGTTGAGCAGGCAGTCGTTGTTGGTCACGAAAAGCAAGGCGCAATGCGGATTTGCGGATTTGAACAGGGCGATAAGTTCGCGATAACGCGCTTTGAACTGTTCCGGATCGAATTTTTGTGGAGGGACATTGGCGTCGTTGATACCGATGCCGAAAACAGCAAGGTCCGGCCGGATAAGTTTCAGGTCTCCGGGCAGGTGGTGGCAACGCAGCCAGGCCGGTACGTCTGCACCGTTAATGCCCACGGCATGATAAGTCATTCCGTCCCGGTCGTTTTCCGGCAAGATGCCCGTCAGCGTGAAACGTCCTCCCTCTCCGGTGTGGATGCGTATGTGTGCCGTGTCACAGGCTTCGGGGTAGTGTATCAGGTAGCTGTGCGTGGCAGCGTCATGCTGTGGGAGCAAGGTGTCTCCGCGATGTATGGCGTAGGGATATGCCGTTGTGTCGTTGGCATAGCCCAGTATGCGCAGTCGTGTGAAATGCCAGACGGACGTACCGCTCGGATTGAGCCGGAGCGTCAGGCTGGCGGAAGGGGCACCAGTGCTGACTGCGGCTCCGGTCAGTCCGAGGGTATCTGTACCGTTGGGTTTGGTGCACCGGCAACTTTCCCATGTTCCGGTGAAACCGATACGGTAGTTTTGGGGGGCGTTCGTTCGCAGGATACGGAAAGGGAATATCACGCCTCGGGCGGTCATTACCGAATTGCCTAAGGTGGAAAAATTCATCCGCAACTGGTGGCTCAGGTATCCGGCCTGCACGTGGCTGCCCCCGATGTGGAGGATGTTTATTTTGCCTTTTCCGGTGGACAGCAAGCTATCCATTTTGTGATAGAGTGTGTCGAAGTCGGCTCGTCCGGATGGGAATTGCAACGTGTTGTCTTCGTATCGGATGAACGGGTAATCGGGAAGAGGGCGTAATGCGGCTTCCCGGCGTACGGAGTCCTTCCTCTCATGGGCGCGGCAGCCTGCCAACAGGGCAAAGACTGCTAAAAGTCCGGATAATATCCTGTATTTCTTCATGTCTTTCGGAGGAATATTGAAGATAAAATTAAGGGTTCAGTGAATCGTGGGGAACCGTGTCGGTGCCGGTTGCCTGTGGGGACGGGGCCAGTGTGGTATCTACCACCAGTTCCGTACTGTCTGCACTGAGTTTCAGTTTGTCTTTTCCTGTGCGGAAACGATAAAACTTATGGTAAAATTCAAGCGTTTCATAGAGGATGTTGCCTACGTGGCGTGCACCTTTGGGAGTGAAATGCACGTAGTCCGGTCCGGCCAGATAGGCATCCACCCACTTCATCATGGAGCCGCGTCCGCCCATGGCGGCATAAAGGTCCCAATATGCTATGCCGCAGCTGTCTGCCATGGCTTTCATGGCTTCCACCAAACGGGGCAGCACGGGGTAAGTCTGCATTTCGCCGTCAATCGAAGTGGACATGTCCGACGGGCCGATGAAGAGGAAACAAGCGTCGGGTGCCAGTTTCCGGAGGTATTCGATTTGTCGTTTCAGCCCGGACATGTAGCCTGCGATGCCCTCTTTTCCTTTCAGGTAAGGGACGGAGTTTCCACCATATTGCAGGATGATGAGCCGGACGTTTTCGCGTCCGAAGAACGGGGAGAGCGTAGATGAATGGATGCCAGTGAATATCGTACCGGAACAGCCGCGCATGGGGATGTTGTCGAGCGAAACGCCAGTTTGCCCGTCGAGCATCACTCCGTACACGTCCGCTTGTCCGTCGACCGTGAGGCTGACCGTAGTGCGGGGAGTGTTGAAATTACGTGAGTAGCAGTAAAATTGGTCGTTGAGCCGTGTCTCGTTCAGGGTGAGGGTATCGGTTCCGGCCACTACCGCCGCTTCTACCGGCGCACTGGTCAGGAGTGTGATTTGGCTGAAACGGGAAGCGTGCGGAAAATGCTGGCGGTCGCGCGTGGAAAACCGGAATGTGGCCGGCCTGTCAAGTGTGGCCGTTTGTCCCATGACACCGTATGCCTTGCTTTCGAGCCGCATATCCTTGGGCCCATAGACGATGTGTCGGGATAGCCCTTCCGGCGATACGGATTGTGACAACGTGTAGGTCGGGACGGTTTGTACGGCCGGTGCCAATCCCACGCCGCTTCCACCAAACCGTTCTTGGAACGCTTCGCGCAAGACGGATGAGATGCGGTCGCCTTCCAACTGCGAATCACCGTAGTGCATGATGCGGACGGGGCGTTCGCGTGCAGCTTCGAGTGCGTCGAAAAACGGGTCCAAATAATCGATATTGTCTCCCGGCATATAAATACGTGCGGCATTCGTCTCGCAATAGGTCATGAACTCGCTTTCTTTTTCCGCTTTGAGTGCGTCCATGCGCATTTGCAGCAGTTCTTCTGTGCTGAGTGTATCGGTTGCTACAGTGTCGGTCGGGAGTGTTTCCTTTTCCTCTTCCGTTTGAAGGACTTCTGCCAGGGAGGGAAACTGCATCCGCACACTGCCTACGGCAATGCCATCCTCCGGGAAAAAGTACGCAACGAGTGCCAACAATCCTAAGATAGAAAAGATAAAACAAATAATAATCCTGATTTTCATCCTGTTTGCGGTGTTTGTGAAAAACCTTGCAAAGTTACGGAATATCGTTGGAATAACCGAATAAAATCGTCAGATTGAGACAGGGGCATAGTTGTTTTCTATATTTTGGGCTTAGCTGATTTTAAAAGCATGATGTAGGGTGCCTTTTCTGAATATTTCAGCATAAAGTGTTAATGTAGGTTAATAAATGGGGGGGGTAAATAATTTGTCAACGATTTGTTATATTTGTATGTAAGTTTAAATCGTCAAATAAATTAAGAGTATGGATAAACATATTATTGGAGAAAACGCCCTCAAGGTATTGCATTTGCTAAACAGTAACGAGCAACGCAGGTGGGAATATTCCGAGATAAAGCAAATGATGGGATTCGATGATGCGGAATTGGGCAGTGTCATTGGTTGGTTGGCGTGCGAAGATAAAATACAGTTTGAATTGGAACACCATGATAGTAAAGATGAGATAGCTTATTTGTATCTCACACCGAATGTATATTTTTGACTATTTGGAAAACTTTCCGGATGTTTTTAACCGTTTTCGGATTAAGTATGGTGTGAACTATACTTAAAAAGTATAAGGCCATGCTTCGTCAAAAACATGGCCTTATATGGGTAGGAGGAAAGAAGGATAAGTTTATGGTTGGGTTTCTTCGGCTAAAATGGCTTGTGCGGATTCGTCGCCCAATTCGATTGCTTTTTTCAAATTGGACAGGCCTTTTTCACGTTGGTTTAATCTGAGTTGGCAAATTCCCGCTAAACGATAGGCGTCTCCGAACTTGGGATTTAGTTCTGCACTCTTTTGAGCCGACTTGAGTGCTTCCTCGAATTCCCCGAGCCTGTAGTAGACAACTGCGCGTTCTGCATGGTAGAGCGGTTCCTTGGGTTCCATGCGGATGGCCCGGTCGATGTCATCTACTGCTTGTTGGAACATGCGGCACTGCATTTCCGCCTGTTCGCGTCTATAATAGAAATAAGCTGTCAGCTCATTACTCATTAAGTGCTCATATTCATTCAGGTCGGCAATGGCTTCACGGTAACGTCCCAATTCAAGCAAGGTATTAGAGCGTTCCAATAGGGACGGAGCGGCATCTTTGGGATAAGGCTTCTTGAAGCAAGCCACAGCACTGTCTTGAAGGGCCAGTATTTGCAGCGTGTCTGTTTTTGCCATTCTTTTGCACTGTGCGGCATAGAGAAAGATTTGGGCCGAACGCATGTTTGTTTCCCGTAAGGAGAGGTATTTTTCGCAGGCTTTCTCATATTCTTTCAAAGCGTAGAGTGTGTTACCTTCCTGAAGGATATAAAGGGGTAAAGGATTGGCCTTATAAGCTTCTTCTGCAAGAGTGAGCGAATGGTTTAAATTCCAGTCCTTATAAACCTGATAGCCTGGTTTCAGGTTCAATTCGTAAAGCAGTTTGCTGAACGCATAGTAGGTTTCATCCTTTTTTTCCGTTACTTCAAGGGCACTTTTCATGTCTTCTTCGGCGGCTGCATAGTTGCCGTGTGCCATGTAGAAATCAGCCCGTTGCGTGTAAGCCTCGCTGCTTTTAGGAAATTGCAGTATATAATCGTTCAGGTATTGGCTATAGGTGGCAGAGTCCGAACGGGAGGCCGTCATGAACAGGAACGTGCGTATGTCCGCCTCATCGGCCGGTAATGCCTTACGGATGTGGATGGCATTTAAGTCGTTGTCGGCCGAAGACATGCCATCGGTGCAAAGAGTGTTACCGTATGCGACACTGACAGCGTAGGAAGTTGTGGCAGAGGCGTCGGCTTTCCTTTGTATCATTCCCAAAACTTCGCCTTCTTCATCCATGACCGGACTGTTCAAGTACTTTTCGTCCAATGGCCGGCCTAAGGTGTAATAACCGTATTTCTCGTTGAATTTCTGAATGTCGTGCAAAGTGTCGTTCACACACATTTTGTTTTCTTTTGTCGGGTAGGGAAGGACGTAGACGTGTTCATGTTTCACGCCCATACGGTCTGAAATGGTCAGTGCCGGAGTATCCTTGTCGGTTTTTACCCGGAATTTCACCAAATCGTATAATGAGCTAGCCCCGATGATGGCTTCCACCTCGTATTCCTTTCCTTCTCCACTGACGACTTTGGCCTTACTGGCTTGTTTGAACAGTTGGTAATCGGCTAAGGCGGTTCCATCCTTGCCGATGAAAAAGCCGCTGCCGGATTGCAGCATGTCTCCTTTTTCATTCATGGTCACGATGCTGATTTGTGCTTTTGCCGCCTTTTTGAACCATTTGGGATTTTGGGCAACCAGATGGCTACCCAAGGTAGACAGGCAGGTCAATATAAATATGATCTTTTTCATTTTCTATAGGATTGGTTAAGCAATTCTTTAGCGTTATTGATGGCCGCATCGGTCAGTGTGGTACCGCTCAACATGTGGGCGATTTCTTCCACGCGTCCTTTTTCGTCCAGTTGGACGATATGGCTGCTGGTACCTTCCGCGTGGTCTTCCTTGTAAACTTTGTAATGCGTGCTGCCGAGAGCCGCGATTTGGGGCAGATGGGTGATGCTGATGACTTGCCGGTTGAGTGCCCCCATTTCCTGCATGATATGTGCCATCTTCTCGGCGATGCTGCCGGAGACGCCGGTATCTATTTCGTCGAAAATGATGGTAGGCAGTTTGACCGCCCCGGAAATCATGGCTTTCAGCGAAAGCATGACGCGTGCGATTTCACCCCCCGATGCCACTTGGGAGATAGGTTGCAACTGGCCGTTTTTGTTGGCACTGAAAAGGAAGTTTATTTTGTCGGTTCCTGTCTCGTCCGGTACTTCTTTGGAAGTGAGTTCCACTTTGAATTGGACGTTCGGGATGCCCAACGGGATGAGTTTTTCTTTCATCTGCCTTTCCACGACCAAAGCTGCCTTTTGCCGTAGCGAGGTCAGTCTGCCTGCTTGTTTCTTCATCGCCTCAAGGGCTTGGTCGCATTGTTGTTGCAAGGCCTGTATATGTTCGTCGCTATGTGTAATGGCGTTGAGCTTTTCGCGGTATTCCTCCTCTATTCGCAGAAGGTCGTCCAACGTGTCCACACGATGTTTCTGTTGCAAGTCATAGATGGTGTTGAGCCGTTCGTTGACGTATTCCAGACGTTCCGGATTGAACTCGACCTGTTCCGTGCGTCCGGCAATCTCGCCGGCAAGGTCTTTCAGTTCGATATAACAGGACTCCATGCGTGATGCCAATTCATTGCCATCGGGATAAACTTTTCCTATATTATCCAAAAGATGGGTCGTTTCCTTCAAAACGTTGACGATACCGTTTTGTTCATTGTCCAAAAGGTTTTCCGCTTGATATAAGGCTTGTTTGATTTCTTCAGCATGTGCCAACGTTTCGGCCTCTTGTTCCAGTTCCTCTTGTTCTCCGGTTTTCAATGCGGCGTTCTCTAATTGTTCCAGTTGGAATGTGATATAGTCTTCTTCCGTACGGGCTTGTTCTGCGGCTTGCCTAGCCTGCTGCAACGACTTTTCCGTCTGCTTGTAAGCCGTGTACAGTCTTTTGTATTGTTGCAGTTCATCTTTGTCTCCGGCCAGGATGTCGATGACATTCAGTTGGAAGTTCTCTTTGTTCAGCAACAAGTTTTGATGTTGGGAATGCACGTCGATGAGCATTTCTCCCAATTCCTTGAGTTGGCTCACGGGAGCGGGTGTATCGTTGATGAACGCCCGGCTCTTGCCGGATGCCGTGATTTCACGGCGGACGATACATTCTTTTCCGTCGAACTCCAAATCATTGCGTTCGAAGAACCCCTGCATGCCGTAGGCACTCAGGTCGAAAACGGCTTCGATGATACATTTCGACATGCCGTTTTTAATGGATTTACTGTCTGCGCGCTGACCGAGCAGCAGGCCGATGGCACCGAGGATAATGGACTTTCCGGCACCGGTTTCCCCGGTAATGACGGAAAATCCCGGCTCGAACCGGATGTCTAATGTGTCTATTAATGCGTAATTCTGAATGAATAAAGATTTCAGCATATCCTTATTTTCTGAGTTTTTCCCAATAATTGCTTTGTGAAGCGTTGATGGCGAACACGATATTATATACTTTCTCACGTTCTTCCGCAGTGCCCTTTCCGCTGTAGATGCTGACCAACTCATCCCGTTTGATGTCGGTGAATATGACGGGGAGCGCGCTCATGCTTTTTTGGTCGCGGGCTTGTTTGAGCATTTCCATGGATTCCGTGATGGCCATGCGTGCCGTATCGGTATTTTCCGTCATGCGGTCCAACCCCAGGCGGTGGTATTTGTATTCCAGTTGCCGGAGCGGTTCCATGGCTCCATCCAGATAGTCATTGATAATGGCAAAGCGGTTGCGGTCGTTTTCAAAAGCTTTCCATCCGGCATAGCCCAAGTTTTGCGAATTGTTGGCTACGTCCATGGCCATTTGCAGGATGTCGGAACCGCCGAGCGGAGCCATCGTATCCATGTCCAATCCGATGATGAGGTAGGCGTAGTAGGCGATGACAGCCGTAAGGTTGTTGTCCACTTGTTCCGGCCGGAATTCCAATTGGTCGAACTGTTGAAAAGTAAAGTTGAAATTCTCATCCTGAAAATTAAACACCGTCGTCGAATAGTTGGAGTCGTACACCGGACGTGTACTCTGCACCTGTATCGAACCCGTGAATGAATTGTCTGTTTCACTGTAAGTTTTCAGCGTGATGCTGAAAGTGCAGTTGATACGTTCTTTTTCTTCGTATGTCATCCCGGTCCATTGCCTTTCGTTGATGAAAGCCGTCAGGGAGTTCTGCAACGCCTCGAATACGGCTTCCGTCGTGTTGGAGATTTGGGAACGGTTGATGGTCACTTTGGCATTGAGTTCCTGTGCCGCAGTAGGGGCTGCAATGTGGAAACATGCCGTCAGGGCCATGATTTTAAGACTGGAGGCTATGTGTCTGCGTACGTCATGCATATTCATCCGAAGTTAGAAAGAGGACACGAGCCGGTCGACAATGTCGGCCGCCACTTCTTTTTTGCTTTTCAGAGGATAGACCACGGAATCAGTCCGGCTGATGATGGTTATTTTATTCGTGTCATGACGGAAGCCCGCTCCTGGGTCATTCAACGAATTGAGCACGATGAAGTCAAGGTTCTTCCGTTCCAGTTTTTCGTGCGCGTGTGCCGTCTCGTCATGGGTTTCGAGGGCAAAGCCTATGAGTCTCTGCTCTTTACGTTTCATCTGGCCGAGCGCTTGGGCTATGTCGCGTGTCGGCTTCAGATGCAGGACGAGGTCTTCTGACTCACGTTTGATTTTGCGGTCGGAAGTTTGTGCAGGCGTGAAGTCGGCCACGGCTGCACATAAGATAGCTGCATCCGATTCCGGGAAGTGCGCCGTGGCTTCGCGGAACATGTCTTCGGCCGACTCTACGTCGATTCGCCGGATGCCCGCCTGCGTGGTGCCGAGGGGTGTCGGGCCGCAAACCAACGTGACTTCTGCGCCGCGTCGGGCACAAGCCTCGGCTAAGGCGATTCCCATCTTGCCCGATGAATAGTTGCCGATAAACCTTACGGGGTCTATTTTTTCATACGTGGGGCCTGCTGTAATCAGGATTCTTTTCCCCTGCAAGTCTTGTCTGTCAGAAAAGTAGCCTTCCAGGACCTTGATAATATTTTCAGGTTCCTCCATGCGTCCTTTGCCTTCCAAGTGGCTGGCCAATTCCCCGCACGCAGGCTCAATGATGTGGTTGCCGTAACTACGGAGGCGTTCGAGGTTCTGCTGCGTGGAAGGATGGGCGAACATGTCCAAATCCATTGCCGGAGCCACGAAAACGGGAGCTTTCATGGACAAGTAGGTCGTGATGAGCATATTGTCGGCTATGCCGTGAGCCATCTTGCCGATAGACGAGGCCGTAGCCGGTGCAATCACCATGGCATCGGCCCAAAGCCCGAGTGCTACATGGCTGTGCCAACTCCCGTCGCGTCCGGAAAAGAATTCGCTGACCACGGGTTTGCTAGTCAGTGCGGAGAGGGTGACGGGCGTGATGAATTCCTTCCCTGCCGGAGTGATAACCACTTGTACTTCGGCTCCTCTTTTAATCAATCCCCGGATGAGGTAGCAGGCTTTGTAGGCCGCGATGCTTCCCGTGATTCCCAATACGATTTTCTTACCTCTTAATGTTTCCATGCCGGTTTATGCCTTGTTCATGTCCAGACGAATCTGGGTTAAGATCTGCTTGGTGTTACGTGCGAAGTCACCTTGCAGAATCCAACTGTAATATCCGGGATCCGTACGTAATACGTCGGCGACTTTTTTTCCTTTGTATTTGCCGAAGTTGAACACGATATCATGATTCTCGTCATAAACCATTCGTCCGGCAAAATCCACATTATCCGTCATCTTGGAAAAGTCGGACAGGAATGCCACGTCATTTTTCAAGTCTTCAGGATAATGGTCCAGTTGTGCCATCAGGACTTCGTATGTTGCTCGTGTGTCGGCCAACGCAGAATGGGCGTTTTCCAAATCCTTTCCGCAATAGAATTTGTATGCGGCGCTCAACGTCCGGCGTTCGAGCTTATGGTAAATGTTTTGTACGTCGATGAACTTACGCTTGCGGATGTCTATGTCTATGCCCGCCCGAAGAAATTCTTCGACCAACATCGGTACGTCGAAACGGTTGGAATTGAACCCGGCGAAATCGCAACCTTTGATGGTGTTGGCCAAGTCTTTGGCTACCTGTTTGAAGGTGGGGCAATCTGCCACGTCTTCATCATAGATACCGTGTATGGCCGAAGAACTTTCCGGAATGTGCATCTCCGGATTAATTCGCATGCTTTTGGATTCTTCATTGCCATTAGGGTATACTTTGATGTAGCACAATTCTACGATACGGTCGTTTGTGATATTGATGCCCGTCGTTTCCAAGTCGAAGAAAACGACGGGGTTGTTCAGATTTAATTTCATTTTTATTCTTTTAGTCGTTCAGCATCATAGGCATCAGCAGCATCAACAGATCTTCATTTTCTTCCTGTTCAGCCGGCACGATGACTCCCGCCCGGCTCGGGTCGGCCAGTTCGATGATGACGTTTTCTCCCCCCATATTGTTCAGTATGTCGATGAGGAACGTGCCCTTGAAACCGATATTCATCGGAGAATCTCCGTATTCGCAGGGCACGCGTTCCTCGGCTGAGGTGGAGTAGTCGATGTCTTGTCCGGAAACTACCAACTGGTTACTTTCCAAATGCAACTTGATCAAAGCACTGCTCTGGTTGGAGAATATCAATACGCGTTTCAGTGCGCTCAACAGAGTAAGGCGGTCCACTGTGACCCGATAGGGGTTGTTTTGCGGAATGACGGAGTTATAGTTCGGATAACGTCCTTCGATAAGGCGGCAGATGATCCGGGAAGATTCCATGGTAATGTAAGCATTACGCTCATTGAACCTTAACGTGACATCGTCCGACTCTTTCGGGAGGAGGTTCTTCAGAATCGTAGCCGGTTTCTTGGGAAGGATGAAGGCGGCGGGTTGGTCGCCTTTGATGGTGTAGTTTCTGTTGCGCACCAATTTGTGACCGTCGGTAGAGACAAATGTCAGGTTGTCTGCCTGGATGTCGAAATATACCCCGTTCATCACCGGGCGCAATTCGTCATCGGCTGTGGCAAACAGGCAACGGTTTATGCCGTTGAGCATCGTTTCGGCCGGTATGACGAGGCCCTTCATATCTTCCTGCGGGAGATTCATTTCCGGATATTCGTCGGCACTTTGTCCCACGATATTGAAACGTCCGTTTTGGTAGTTGGCCGTGATTTCCATGTTGTCTGGGTTGATGTCGAAAGAAAGGGGTTGTTCCGCAATTTCTTTCATGGAGTCCTGGATGGTTTTGGCGTTGATGCAGAAACGGGTATTGGCATCGCTTTCCACGAGTTCCAAACTGGTAATCAGCGTCGTTTCGCTGTCTGATGCCGTAATGGTGAGTATATTATCTTGGATTTCAAATAAGAAGCAATCCAAGATGGGGAGCGTATTCTTTGAATTTATGACACGTCCAATAGTCTGCAAACGATTGAAAAGGGCAGAACTTGATACGATAAATTTCATGATGTGGTATTTTTAGAATTATATTCAGCAAATTTACGGATTTAAGTAGAACGGAACAAAAAAAATAAATTAAAATTCGAGAAAGTAGAAAATAAGTTGTAATTTCGCATCACTAAACAGTTAATGTAGAAATATGGAAATTACAGGAAAAATTATTGCCGTGTTGCCTGAGCGGGGCGGTGTTTCCCAACGTACCGGTTCGGAGTGGAAAGTGCAGGAGTATGTGTTGGAAACCCAAGAACAATATCCCAGAAAGATGTGTTTTGACGTTTTCGGAGCAGACAAGATAGCGCAGTTTGCCATTAAGATTGGCGACCAGCTTACCGTATCGTTTGATATTGATGCGCGAGAGTATCAAGGGCGTTGGTACAACAGTATCCGTGCATGGAAGGTAGAGCGTGCGGCAACTGCGGCAGACGCTCCCGTTGGACAGGTTCCTTTTCCGCCGGTTCCGGATGCGGCACCTGTCGATTTCTCGGCAGGAGATTCCAAGGATGACCTGCCTTTCTGATAGGAGCGTCGGAATGCATATGGTGAATCCCGGTAGCGAGTGGCTATCGGGATTTTTTGTGCGTTAGTTGTGTCGGATCGGAGATATGGATTCTGCCGTATGTCTTGGATGGGGTGGGATGCATGTAGAAACGAAGACGGCTTCCGGATTCATTGGCCGGAAGCCGTCTTCGCTTGATTTATAAAAAGAGGTAGTTGCTTTATTCGTCGTAACCTCCGCCCAAAGCCTGATACAATTCGATGGCTGCCTGTATCTGGCTGAACTTGTTGCTGATTTGCGACATCTGGGCCGTCAGCAAGGTCTGTTGGGCAGTCAACACCTGCAGGTAGTTGGTCGATGAGTTCATCATTAACGCCTGCGTGCTTTTTACGGCCGTTTCCAAAGAGGCTATTTGTTTGGTGTACAAGCCGTCTTTCTCTCCGGTAGCCTGTATTTTGGTAAGAGCTGCGTTCACTTCAGTTCCCGCATCTAATAAGGTCTGTTGGAATGAGAGTTTGGCTTGTTCCTGCTGTGCTTTTGAGATTTTATATTGCGCACGCAACTTTCCGTTCTGGAAAATAGGTTGTGTCAACGAAGCCATGGCATTCCATATCCATTTGCCCGGATTGACCGGTATGGTACCGAGGTCGTTCGTCCAACCGATTGCGCCGCTCAGGTTCAAACCAGGATAAAAAGCAGCACGCGACTCATTGGTGGCGTAGTAGGCTACGGCCAACTGGGTTTCGGCCAGTTTCACATCCGGACGGTTGGCTAATGCGGCAGCCGGGATACCGGCAGACATGCGGGTCGGGACTTTCCAGTTGTCCATGGAGCCGATGGCATATTTTTGCGGAGCCTCGCCTAACAGGGCAGAAAATTCATCTTCCAAATCGCTGATTTGTTGTTTTAAGTCTGTGATTTGGGTGCAGATGCTGTAGTAGTTGGCTTCCGTTTGCGACACGGCTGCCATGTTGCTTTGGCCGGCATTCATCAAAGCGCGGGTGGTTTCGACGTTCTCCTTCCACAGTTTTTCCGTTTCCTGGCTGATGGCCAACTGGTCTTTCAGCATGGCCAACGAGTAGTAATAGTTGGCGATTGCCGCAATCAGTTGCGACTGTACGGCCTGCTTGTAGGCATGGCTGTTTTCAAGTTGGGCTTTTGCACGCTTTTTGGCATTGTGCAGGCTTCCGAAGATGTCTATTTGCCAAGAAGCCGACACAGGAATCGTGTATGTCTGTGTGGCTTTTCCCCAATCCACACCGGCCAATGACCCTTGCGGAGCGAAAGCGAGGCTAGGGATATAAGCCCATTTGGCAGCCTTCAGCGAGGCTTCGGACTGTTCGATTTGCAGTTGGGCGCTACGTAAGTTCGTGTTTTGTGCCAACCCTCTTTCAATCAGGGTCTGCAGTTGGGGATCCGTGAAGATTTCTCTCCATGCGAATGAGGCTAAGCCCAATGAGTCGCCGCTTTGAGTGTTGTCGCTGCGGTACAAGCCGTCCGTCTGGATGTCGGCCGGGCGTTCGTAGCTCTTGTATAGACCGCAACTGCTCAACAGAGCAGCTGTGGTCATGGTCATAATTATCTTTTTCATTTTTTATCTTTTTCGCTATTAAATGCACTACGTTCTTCCAAACTCTTTTGGCGTTCTGCCATGATTTGGATGTTACCTTCCTTATGCATAGGCGGACGAACCTTTTCCTGCAAATACTGGAATACGATGAAGAATACCGGGGTGATGAAAAGCAACGCGAGCGTACCAATCAACATACCGCCGACAACACCCGTACCCAGAGAACTGTTACCGTTGGCTCCGGCACCCGAAGCGAACATCAGGGGCAACATACCGAATATCATGGTCAATACCGTCATCAAAATCGGGCGGAGGCGTTCTTGTGCCGCAGCGTAAGCGGCTTCTACGATACCCATGCCTTGGCGGCGGCGTTCCGATGCAAATTCCGTGATAAGGATGGCGGTCTTAGCCAAAAGTCCAATCAACATGATCACACCTGTTTGCAGGTAGATGTTGTTTTCCAAGCCGAAGAGCCATGCAAAGAGGAACGAGCCCATCAAACCGCACGGCACGGAAAGGATAACGGCCAAAGGAACCAAGAAGCTTTCATAAAGACATGACAGAATCAAGAAGATGAGCACGACGCAGAGCACATAGATGAATACCGTGTCGTTTGAGCCTGCGGTTTGCTTTTCCTCACGCGATATACCACCGTATTCATAGTGGTAGCGGTTTGGCATAGTCTCTTCAAACACTTTTTCTATGGCTTTCATGGCTTCACCGGAAGAGTATCCCGGTGCCGGGTTGATGTTACAAGTGATGGCATCAAACAAGTTGAAACGGTTTGTGATTTCCGGCCCCATCATTTTCTTGACGCTCAGGAACTGGCTGATGGGGGCCATCTCGCCGTTGATTCGTACAAAGATGTTGTTTAGCGACTGCTCGTCCAAGCGGTATTTGGGGTCGGCTTGGATCATGATACGGTATACTTTAGAGAACAAGTTGAAGTTGGATGCGTAAATACCACCGCAATAACCTCCCAATACGCTCAATACTTCGGACGGGGAAATGCCTGCACGTTTACATTTGGCTGCATCTACATTGACTTCATATTGTGGGAACTTCGGGTTGAAAGTCGTGTAAGCCATGGCCACTTCCGGACATTGGTTGGCAGCTGCAATAAATTTCATTGTGTTTTGGTAGAAAGCATCGAGGTCGCCACCCACGCGGTCTTGCAAGTGCATTTCTATACTGTTACCCATACCGTAACCCGGAATCATACCCGGTTGGAAAGTAAAGGATTGGGCTTCCTTAATGCTTTGCAGCATGAAGTTCAGTTTGTTCATGACCGAATTAGCGTCTTGTCCTTCTCCTGTACGTTCGTTCCAATCTTTCAGACGGATGATGAATGAACCATAAGACGTTCCTTGTCCGGCAATGAAACCGTAACCGGAAATTTTTGAATAATGGTCTATCTCTGGGATTTGCTTGATGATATTTTCAATCTTCGCCATGGTTTTGTTGGTAGTGGCCAAGCTGCTTCCCGGAGACATGCTGACGTTTACCATCATGGTTCCCTGGTCTTCTTGCGGAACCAAGGCTGTCTTTGTGGTTTTCATGAAGTAGACCAACAGCACGCAAGACACTACCAACGTGCTCCACGAGAGCCAACGTTGGTGGATGAAGAACATGACTCCCTTTTTATATTTAGCCATCATGGCATTGAAAGAGGCATTATAAGCAGCTTTCACGATGCCATTGATGCTCATTTTCCCTTTTTTGCCGCTAGCGGGACGCATCCACATGGCGCAAAGTGCAGGACACAGGGTCAAGGCGTTCAAACAGGAAATACCTACGGCTACAGCCATGGTCACACCGAACTGAGTGTAAAAGATACCTGAGGTCCCACCCATGAAAGTCACAGGGATAAATACGGCCATAAACACGAGGGTACAGGTGATAACGGCCATCGTCACGTCGGCAAGGGCGTCTTTGGTGGCCAAATAGGGGGACGTGTAGCCCACGTCAAATTTAGCTTGCACAGCCTCGACCACCACGATGGAGTCGTCCACTACCGTACCGATGACCAACACCAAGGCAAACAAGGTCAGGATGTTGATACTGAATCCGGCCATTTGCATGGCTGCGAACGTACCCACGAGAGATACGATAATGGAGATGGAGGGAATCAACGTACTCTTGAAATCCTGTAGGAAGAAGTAAACCACGAGGATTACAAGGATGATGGCCACAACCAAGGTTTCTACCACTTCATGGATAGAAGCGAAAAGGAAGTCGTTAGAACTCATCATCGTCATGAATTCCAAACCTTCGGGAAGGTCTTTTTCGATGTCTTCCAACAGTTTAGCGATGTTTTCGTTTACTTCCGTGGCGTTAGAGCCGGCTACTTGGAATACCATGAACGTACAACTCGGATGGCCGTCTACATTACTGTCGAAAGCATAGGATTGTGTACCCAATTCCACACGGGCTACGTCCTTAAGACGCAATACATTACCATCGGGCATGGAGCGTACAACTATGTTTTGGAATTCTTCGATGCTTTTCAGACGACCTTTGTATTTCATGGTGAACTGGAATGTGTTTTGGGAATTTTCACCCAACGAGCCGGTAGGGGCTTCCAGGTTCTGTTCACCCAACACGGCTGTCACATCGGATGGAACTAAGCCATATTGAGCCATGACATCCGGTTTCAACCAAATACGCATACTGTATGTGTCACCCAAGGCCATCACGTCTCCTACTCCTTCGATACGTTTAATCTGTGGCACGACGTTGATGTCGAGGTAGTTGGCAATAAAAGTCTTGTCGTAGCGCCCGCTCGGGCTGTACAAGGCACCAATTTGCAAGAAACTTGTTTGGCGTTTTGTGGTAGTCACACCGATACGGGTCACTTCCGCCGGCAGTAAGCCTTGCGCCTTGCTCACGCGGTTCTGCACATTGACGGCAGCCATGTCGGGGTCAGTGCCTTGTTTAAAATATATGGAGATATCGGCCGAGCCTGAGTTGGTGGCGGTCGATTCCATGTAGGTCATGTTTTCCACACCGTTGATGGCTTCTTCCAACGGTTGGATGACGCTTTTCATCACGGCATCGGCACTGGCACCCGTATAGGAGGCTGATACTCGTACTGTCGGGGGAGCAATATCGGGATACTGCTCAACCGGCAGGGTGCCCAGTGAAATAAATCCTACGATAAGGATAAGAATGGAGATGGAGAATGCCATCACCGGGCGTTTAATAAATATGTTACCTTTCATTGTTTTGCTTAATTAGTAATACTCTCTTATTTATCTTGTTTCTGTGTTTCACCTTGTGTTGCATTTGCTTGAGTGGCTGTGCCGACCGGTGTACCTTCGCGTACTAATCCTGCACCTTCAGCAATGATGACATCACCTACACTCAGTCCGTTGGTCACGATATATTCCGTGCCGTTGTTGTTGGGAGCCACTTCGATGTTGGCACTTTGTGCCTTTCCGTCCACGACTTTGTAAACCAAAACTTTGTCTTGCAACTCAAATGTGGCAGCCTGAGGGATGACAATTACATCCTTGTAGAATACCGGAACTTCTACGTTACCGTTGGCTCCGCTGTGCAGCATGTTGGAAGTGTTGGGGAATGCTGCGCGCACCTGTGCCGTACCCGTACTGGTGTTGATGACTCCACTGATGGACTCTACGTGCCCACTGTCAGGCAATACACTGCCGTCATTGAGAATCAGTTTCACGGGCGGCATCTTTTTGGCTGCTTCTTCGAGTGAACCGTATTGGCGTGTCATGTTGAGTAAGTCATTCTCATTGACAGAAAAGTACACATATAACTCGCTATTGTCAGACACTGTGGTGAGCGGTTGTGGCATTGAGCTGCCCACTAATGTACCTTGACGGTAGGGAAGTTGGCCTACAACTCCGTCAGCGGGACTCTTTACTACGGTATATGACAAGTTGTTTCTTGCGTTCACAACTTGGGCTTTGGCTTGGGCCACGGCTGCTTTGGCACTCAGTAGGCTGTTTTCTGATTTCTGCAAGTCAAAATCCGATACGACTTTTTGCTCGAATAGCTTTTGCGTGCTCTTAAAAGTCAAATTGGCTGTAGCCTCAGCTGCTTCCGCTGCTTTCAGGTTGGCTTCGGCCGTATTCAAGGCTGCCTGATATGGTACTTGGTCGATGATGAACAACGTCTGCCCTTTTTTTACACGGTCGCCTTCCTGTACACAAAGTTTTTGGAGCGTACCACCGACTTGGGGGTAAATTTCCACGTCTTGGCGTCCTTGGATAGTGGCACTGTAAAGCGATTTTAAAACTCTGGAATCTGTTTTTACGGTCATGGTCTTGTAAGATGATCCCATGTCCATTGTTTGTTGTTGCTTGTTGCAACCCGTTAATGCAACCAAGCAGCAAAATGCTGTCGTTGCAACAGTCTTAATACCTCTATTCATAACTAATTAATAAAATAATAATCTCAAAAACGGTGCAAAAGTACATAAACTGAACGAGTTTATGTGTATTAAAAATACGTTTGTTTTGTTCATTTTGGGAAGTAACCTTGCATTTTAGGAATATTCTACTTAATTTTGGTTTCTATTAACGAAAGATTTCTGTTTATGGGAGATAAAGTACGTACATTGTTGCTTCAGGAGTGTTTCTATTATAGAACTTCGTTGGGTTGGACTGTAGAGAATGGATTGGTTGTAGACAAGTGTGTGCTCATGATGGTGGAGAAGGGAAAAGCCAACGTGGTTATAGGTGAAAATGAATATGTCTTGGATCGGCATCAGATGCTTTTCATGCGTCCAGAATTACCGTTGAAAAAGTTGCGTTCTACATCCGATTTTTCCGTTTCTTTGATGGTCTTTCCTCCTTCCATGATTCGTGAAAGTACAGAACGGATGGAGCCTCGTTTTTTATTGCTTTTATTTACACAGGTAGTTTGGACCCTGAATGCGGAGAATCGTAAATTAGTGGAACACTTCCGGGAGTTATTTCGTTTTGCGGTAAGGGACTATGGTCGGGGGTATACCCGTGAATTAGTCCTGAGTTTGGTGAACGGATTGGTGTACGGGGCATACGAGATGTGTGGGGCGGTGCGTCTGGCAAAGTTGTCGTTGGATTCTTCTCGTTCCCGGGAGCTGTTTCGGAATTTTATGGAATTGCTTCATAAGCATCTGATGCGTGAGCATGAAGTACAGTTTTATGCCGGTAAACTTTGCATCTCTTCTAAATACCTAACTCAAATATCGAAGGGGATGATAGGGCGCACGCCTAAACAGATTATCGACGAGACCCTTATGTACGAAGCCATGAAATTGTTGGATAAAAATAATTCAAGTATACAGGAGATTAGTGTGAGCCTTGGGTTTCCAGACCAGTCTTATTTCGGACGTTTTTTCAAACGTTTGAAGCACATGTCTCCCCAACAATACCGCTTGAGGTCGAAACGTTGACAGCCCCTTTCAAAATCTCAGAACATGCAGGTTGGGATTCTATAAGAAGCGTTCCATCGTTTTCAGAAAGGAAGGAAACGATGGAACGCTTGTATCTGTGTAAGCCAGTATAGACCTCGTGCGGAGGGCTTTATGAATTCATGCTCATCAGGAACTCTTCATTGTTCTTGGTTGGCTCAATCCGGTCTTTCAAGAACGTCATGGCTTCTATCGGATTCATGTCGGCCAAAATCTTACGCAATACCCACATGCGATCCAGAGTCTGTTTGTCATGCAGCAGGTCATCGCGACGTGTACTCGAAGCCACGATGTTGACAGCAGGGAAGATACGCTTGTTGCTCAGTGAGCGGTCGAGTTGGAGTTCCATGTTCCCTGTACCCTTGAATTCCTCAAAGATGACTTCGTCCATTTTGCTGCCAGTGTCTATCAGTGCAGTGGCTATAATGGTCAGTGAACCGCCGTTCTCAATGTTACGGGCAGCTCCGAAGAAACGTTTCGGTTTGTGCAGTGCATTGGCGTCCACACCTCCGGAGAGAACTTTTCCACTGGCGGGAGAAACCGTGTTGTAGGCGCGTGCCAGTCGCGTGATGGAGTCGAGGAATATGACCACGTCGTGTCCGCACTCTACCATCCTCTTGGCCTTTTCCAGTACGATGCCGGCTATTTTCACGTGGCGTTCTGCCGGCTCGTCGAACGTGGAAGCAATGACTTCGGCGTTGACCGTGCGTGCCATGTCTGTTACTTCTTCCGGACGTTCGTCAATCAATAGCATGATGAGGTAAGCTTCCGGATGGTTGGCGGCGATAGCGTTGGCAATATCCTTCATCAGGATGGTCTTACCCGTTTTGGGCTGTGCCACCAACAAGGCACGCTGTCCTTTGCCGATGGGGGCAAACAGGTCTACGATGCGTGTAGAAAGGTTGTCGTTATGGCCTTTACAAAGTTTGAACTTTTCATCGGGGAAAAGCGGAGTGAGATGTTCAAAAGGCACTCGGTCTCTCACGTCGCTAGGAGCACAACCGTTGATTTTCGTCACTCGGATGAGCGGGAAATACTTTTCACCGGGCTTCGGAGGGCGTACGGGCCCCTCTACGACATCACCGGTTTTAAGGCCGAACAATTTGATTTGTGAGGTACTTACGTAGATGTCGTCAGGAGAAGACAGATAATTATAGTCGCTGGAACGCAAGAAGCCATAACCGTCCTGCATGATTTCCAAAACCCCTTCGCCCGTCAGGATGTCTCCGAAATCGTATGTTGGTTCGGAAATTTTAGGGAATGCGATTTCCTTTTCAGGGGTACTTTCTGACGCTTCGTACGAATATGTATCGGCAAGCCCGTGCGACGTAATGTCCGGTTGTTGGCTTGGGTAGGTCATATACGTCTCGTCCATGGTTGGTTCTGTCGGGATAACGGGTATGTCTTCTACCACGACGAAATCGTTTTCGTCTGTTGCGAAGAAGTTTTCTGTAGAAGGTGCTTCAGTTTCTGTTTTTTCTGTGATTTCCGGAACTTCAGTTTCTGTCGCATCGTCAATTGTTTCTACAGGCTGCTCCGGAATATCCTGCAAGATTTCCAACGGGACTTCGGTGATAGGTTCATCCATAACCGGAAGCTGATTTGTATCGTCCGACAAAACAGAGGCTTGTTCCTCTGCTAATTTTGCAGCAGCTTCCAGTGCCGCTTTTTCTGCTTTTGATTTCCGTCCTCTCTTTTTGGGGAGAGGGGCGGCAAGAACTTCTGCATTTTGTTCTATCGTGTTGTCAGACATTTCTTTTTCCACAATGGCTTCCACCGGCAGGTCTGCCAATTCGGGACTGATTACAGGAGTCGTTTTTTCATTTTTCAGTTCCGTTGCCTCTTCTTTGTTGTCGCGGGCAGCTTCCTTTTTCTTCATATCGAAGTTCTCGCCGTTGCCTTGCGAGGCACTATATACGCGGTCGGTTTCTTTCTTGCTCACTCTGACGCGTTTGCGCGGTGTTTTCGTTGTAGTGGCTTTTTGTGAGGCGGACAATATGGACTCTTCGTCTATGATTTGATAAATCAGCCCCATACGGTCGTCTTCATTGGGTGAGGGGATTCCCAAATTCTTTGCTATGTCTATCAGTTCTTCCTGAGACATGGCTTCTAATTCACTTTTCTTATGCATATGTAAGTATGTGTTGTACTTTTCTTGTATTGTACAGAGTTCATCTGTAGAATAAAAGTAGGATTCTTTTGATTGGATTTTCTTTGTTGTAATTAAAGAAAGAAAACTGTGTGGTTACAGTCATCTTGCATTTTGTTGGTGCAAAAGTAATGAATAATTTCTAAAAAACACGCATCTTCCCCGTTTTTTTTCACTGAAAACAGAAAGTTTTCCACTTTAAAGTTTCTTTTTGTGGGTTTCATAATTAATCGTTATATTCGCGGGCAATTTATATGGATGGAATATGGCTTTAGTGAATCCTTATTTACAGGTGGACGGTTTGACCAAGCGTATTGGCGACCGTGTGTTGTTCGAACATATTTTTTTCGGCATTGCCGAAGGGCAACGGGTAGGCTTGATTGCTAAGAACGGAACTGGTAAGTCGACTTTATTAAATATAATAGGAGGAAAAGACGGATATGACGAAGGAAGTGT
This sequence comes from Paraprevotella sp., assembly GCF_986071375.1. Taxonomy (NCBI): domain Bacteria; kingdom Pseudomonadati; phylum Bacteroidota; class Bacteroidia; order Bacteroidales; family Prevotellaceae; genus Paraprevotella; species Paraprevotella sp. The sequence goes on from NZ_CFQRNQ010000002.1 coordinate 56,246, forward strand.
GGTGTTTCGCCGCGACTTGAATGTGGGCTATCTAGAACAAGGTCCTTCTTATCCGCCCGATTTGACGGTCATCGAGGCTTGTTTTAGCCATGGCAATGCCGTGACCAATTTGATACGGGAATATGAAAATTGTATGAACACGCCTGGGAACCCTCGCTTGGAAGAGATTCTCGACCGAATGGAGAAGGAAAAAGCCTGGGATTACGAGAACCGGGCGAAGCAAATCCTGTCGCAGTTGAAAATCCATTCTTTCAATCAAAAGATTTCCACACTGTCGGGCGGGCAACTTAAACGGGTGGCCTTGGCTAATGTATTGATTACCGAACCGGATTTGCTGATTCTGGATGAGCCGACCAATCATCTCGATTTGGAAATGATAGAATGGCTTGAAGGTTATCTGAAACGTTCTAAGTTGAGCCTGCTGATGGTGACGCACGACCGTTATTTCCTGGATCGGGTCTGCTCCGTCATATTGGAACTGGACGACCATACCATGTATACTTACAAAGGGAACTATAGCTATTATTTGCAGAAACGGCAGGAACGTATCGACGCATCGAATGCCGAGGTGGCGCGTGCCAACAACCTTTATCGTACGGAATTGGACTGGATGCGCCGCATGCCTTGTGCCCGAGGGCATAAGGCGCGTTATCGCAAGGAAGCGTTTTACGAACTGGAGAAAGTGGCTAAACGTAAAACGACGGAACAGAGTGTGGCATTGGAGGTGAAATCGTCTTATATCGGCAGTAAAATCTTCGAAGCCGACTATATCAGCAAAAGTTACGGAGCGGACAAAGTCATCCTGAAAGATTTCTTTTATACTTTCTCGCGGTATGAGAAAATGGGCATCGTGGGGAATAACGGTACCGGCAAGTCTACCTTTATCAAGATTCTGTTAGGTTTGGTGAAGCCGGACTGCGGGCGGGTCGTCGTGGGCGAGACGGTGAAGTTCGGGTATTATTCACAAGACGGGATAGCTTTCGACGAACAAATGAAAGTCATCGATGCGGTGAGGAGCATTGCCGAATATATCGACCTTGGGGGAGGACGACATCTGTCGGCCATGCAATTTTTGCAGCATTTCATGTTTTCGCCCAAAGACCAACAAAACTATGTGTATAAGTTGAGCGGAGGAGAACGTCGTCGCCTGTATCTTTGCACCGTATTGATGCGGAATCCGAATTTTCTGGTGTTGGACGAGCCTACCAACGATTTGGACATTGTCACGTTGCAGGTATTGGAGGAATATTTGCGGAATTTCAAAGGTTGTGTGATTGTGGTGAGCCACGACCGTTATTTTATGGACAAGGTGGTGGACCATCTTTTGGTATTTCAGGGGCAGGGCGATGTGCGTGACTTCCCTGGCAATTACACGCAATATCGGGAATGGCAAGGAGAAAAACAAAAGTTTGAACGCGAACAACAAAAAGACCTGCTTTCAAAAACAAAAGAGCCGCCGGTGCAAAAAGCTTCCCGAACAGGACAGAGGGAACAAAGGCGTAAAATGACGTTTAAAGAACGTCGGGAGATGGAGATGTTGGAGCAAGATATCGCGGCACTCGAATCGGAGAAGAAAAATATAGAGGAAGCCTTGTGTAGCGGGATGCTGTCTGTGGAAGAATTGACGGATAAATCCAAACGACTGCCTCTTCTCAACGACGAATTGGACGAAAAGTCCATGCGTTGGTTGGAATTAAGTGAGATTGAAGGGTAAGAATAAGGTGCGAAACAAGTGTCCGCTTTAGTTGCGGGACACTTGTTTCACGCCTTTTATGGTTTTCAATTTCTTTTCTAAAAGTTGTAGTTTGCTTGTATCGTCAAGCATGACGGTCAGTGTGCCGGAGAACAAGCCGTCATGGGAGTCGATGCTGATACTCCGTAATGAAATCTTTTCCTCTTTGCTGATGATGGACGTGATGTTGTTCACGATGCCTAAATCATCGTTCCCGATGACTTTGAGCGTGATAGGGTATTGGCTGCCTCGCTTGCCGGCCCATCGTGCCTTGACGATACGGTAGCCGAACCGCTTGCGGAGTTCTTGTGCGTTAGGGCAATCTTGGCGGTGTATTTTAATGCCGCCGTTCACTGTGACGAAGCCGAACACATCGTCCCCGTATATCGGTTGGCAACATTTGGCCAAAGAGAAATCCAGTCCCTTTAAGTTTTGGTCTATGACCAAAACATCGTCGTTTGTTTTAGCTTTGAGTTCGGCTTCCGACGGGATATTATAGCTTTCTGCACTGGGAGCCGGAGTGTGTTCTGCCAGTCCGGCTTCTATTTTTTGTTGTTCAGTGTATAAGTCGAGCACTTCGTTGATGTCCGTCGTTTCATTGGCCAGGCTTTTATAAAAGTCCGTTACGACTTTAAACCCGAGTTTTTTGATGACGTGCATCATGGTCGGCTCATCGTATTCTATTTTTCGGTTTTTGAATTTGCGTTCCAGTAATTCTTTGGCAAAGGCTCCTTGCTTGGCTTGCATTTCTTTGAGGGCCTGACGGATTTTGGCCCGTGCCTTTCCGGTTACGACGAAATTCAGCCAGTCTTGTTTGGGCGACTGGTTGTTGGCGGTCAGGATTTCCACTTGGTCGCCGCTGTTTAGCTTTTGACGGAGTGGGGCATTTTTTTCGTTGATTTTGGCACCGATACAATGGTCGCCCACATTGGTGTGGATGGCGTAGGCGAAATCCAGAACAGTGGCACCTTTGGGAAACTTGAACAGGTCCCCCTTCGGGGTGAACACGAAGACTTCGTCTTCATAGAGGTCCATTTTGAACTGGTCCATGAGTTGGAGGTCGTCGTTATTCTCCAATGCGCTGCGTATGTTGTTGAGCCATTCGTCAACTCCGCTTTCTCCGCTTTTAATGCCTTTGTATCTCCAATGTGCGGCCAATCCTCGTTCTGCTATTTCGTCCATCCGTTCGGTTCGGATTTGCACTTCCACCCATTTGTTTTCCGGTCCGAGGACTGTGATATGCAAACTTTCGTAGCCATTGCTTTTGGGAATGGACAACCAATCCCTCAACCGTTTAGGATTGGGCTGATACATGTCCGTTATGATGGAATAGACCTGCCAACACTCCATTTTTTCTTTTTCGAGGGCAGAATCCAGAATGATGCGGATGGCAAACAAGTCGTATATGCCTTCCACTCCGCAATGCTGCTTCTTCATCTTCTGCCAGATGGAATGTATGCTTTTGGTGCGCCCTTTCATGTGGAATCTTAGACCGGCCTTTTTCAGCTTTTCGTCGATTGGCCGGATGAACTTCTCTATATATTCGTCACGTGATTTTTTTGTGGCGTTCAGCTTTTCTTTTATTAAATAATAGGCATCGTGTTCTAAGTATTTCAGTGACAAATCTTCCAGTTCGCTTTTCAGGCGGTATAACCCCAATTTGTGAGCCAGAGGAGCGTACAGGTAAGCTGCCTCTTCCGACACCTTGCGTTGGGCTTCCTTGTTCTCCGTGTCTTTGATTTTGCGCATGATATTCACACGATTGGCTATCATGATGAGGACCACACGCATGTCTTCGGCAAAAGACAGCAATAAGCTTCTGAAGTTTTCGCTTTCTACGCTTGGATTTTTATCGTATAATTCCAAAATACGGTTCAGGCCCTTGATGATACCGGCCACATCTACCCCAAATTCTCTTTCCACGTCTTCCGTCGTGCAATAGCCGCAACGTACGCAGGTGTGCACCATGATGCCGAGGATGGCTCCGCGCGTCAGTCCGATTTCAGAGGCCACAATCAAGGCTGTTTCCATGTCGTTGAGGATGGGGTTCATGCCGAACACGTTCCTTTGGATAAGGTTACGGCGTACCGCTTCAAGCAAATAAGTCTTCAGCTTTTTGCAATCATCAGGATAAAGTATATTGCCGGAAAGTTTGAGAAGTTCCCTGTATAACTGTGCAAGTCGCACTTTTTCTTGTGCGGAGAAAAAAGCATTCTGTTCCATAATCCGCTATTTTTCTTCAAAGGTAGTACTTTTTTGCTGAAACGTTTACCTGTTTGCTTAAAAAAGCCTATATTTGAATGTTTTTTAGGGAAGGTTTAAAACGATTATATAATATGTTGACAGCAGAAGACAAGGCCTTATTGGCCGGAAAGGGGATTACCGAAGAGCAAATAGAGGCTCAATTGCAGATTTTTAAGAAAGGATTTCCATTTTTGAAGTTGAAAGCGGCCGCTTCGTTGGCTCATGGTATTTTGGCTCCTTCGACAGAAGAGTGCAAGCATTATGAGGAGGTATGGAAGGCTTATAAAGAAGAAGGAAAAGCAATAAGCAAGTTTGTTCCGGCTTCAGGTGCGGCCAGTCGTATGTTTAAGAATATGTTCGAATTTCTGGATGCGGAATATGATGTGCCGACCACAGATTTCGAAAAAAACTTTTTTGCGGCGATTCGTGATTTTGCATTCTATGATGAATTGGATGCAGCCTGCATGAAAAATGAAGGTTGCGGGATTGACGGTTTGGTGGCATCCGGCCAATATAAAAAGGTTGTGGCTAACATGCTTCGTCCGGAAGGATTGAATTACGGTCAGTTGCCTAAAGGATTGCTTAAGTTCCACCGGTATGAGAACGGTTCGCGTACTCCGTTGGAAGAACATCTGGTAGAAGCGGCTTTGTATGCTGCCAGCAAGGGAAAAGCTGAAGTTCATTTTACGGTGAGTGCAGAGCACAAAGTTTTGTTCAAGGCATTGGTGGAGGAGAAGCTCCCGATATATGAAAAAACATACGGGGTGACGTTTCATGTCACATTTTCCGAACAGAAGCCGGCGACGGATACTTTAGCTGCCACGATGGACAATGAACCGTTCCGTGTGGACGGCACACTTTTGTTCCGTCCAGGCGGACATGGGGCGCTTATCGAGAATTTGAATGATTTGCAGGCCGATGTCGTTTTCGTGAAGAATATAGATAATGTGGTGCCGGATCGTTTGAAAGGGGATACGGTTACTTACAAGCAGGTGTTGGCCGGTATTCTGGTAGAATTGCAACAGAAAGCTTTTGCTTATTTGCGTAAGTTGGACAGTGGGGACTATAGCCATGCGGATATAGAGGAAATCATCCGGTTCGTTCAGCAGACGCTCTTCTGCCGTCGTGAGGATGTGAAAGAACTGGAAGATGCGGAGCTTGTGATTTATTTGCGTAAAAAATTGAACCGTCCGATGCGCGTTTGTGGCGTGGTGAAAAATGTGGGAGAGCCTGGCGGCGGTCCTTTCTTGGCTTACAATAGCGACGGGACGGTTTCGTTGCAAATTCTCGAAAGCAGTCAGATTGATACCCGGAATCCAGAATATGTGGCCATGTTCAAGAACGGGACGCATTTCAATCCCGTAGATTTGGTTTGTGCAGTAAAGGATTATAAAGGAAACAAGTTTAACTTGCCTGATTATGTGGACCGCAATACAGGATTCATCTCTTATAAAAGCAAAAACGGGAAAGAACTCAAGGCTTTGGAGTTGCCTGGTTTGTGGAACGGTGCTATGAGTGATTGGAATACGGTGTTTGTGGAAGTGCCGCTGAGTACGTTCAATCCGGTGAAAACGGTGAACGACCTTCTGCGTGAGCAACACCAATAACGGGGATATGATTGTCTGTGCATAAATTAAGATATTCTTATGACGAAAAAAATTTTATTATTAGGCTCTGGAGAATTAGGAAAAGAGTTTGTCATTGCGTGCCAACGCAAGGGGCAGTATGTGATTGCTTGCGATTCGTATGCACATGCACCGGCTATGCAGGTGGCCGACGAGTGCGAGGTCTTCCACATGCTCGATGGGGATGCGTTGATGGCCGTAGTGGAAAAGCATAAACCGGACATTATCGTCCCCGAAATAGAAGCCATCCGTACGGAGAAGTTGTATGATTGCGAAAAGATGGGTATTCAGGTCGTACCGAGTGCCCGTGCTGTGAATTTCACCATGAACCGAAAGGAAATCCGAGAACTGGCTCATACGGAACTTGGATTGAAAACGGCGGATTATCGTTATGCCAAAACTTATGATGAGTTGAAGGCTGCGGCCGATGTGATAGGATTCCCCTGTATCATCAAGCCTTTGATGAGTTCTTCCGGACACGGGCAGAGCAAGGTGGACAGTCCCGCGGATTTGGCACACGCCTGGGAGTATGCATGCGCGGGGGCACGTGGTGATGTGAAAGAAGTCATCGTAGAGCAGTTTATTCCTTTCGACAGTGAGATTACGCTGTTGACGGTGACCCAGCAGAACGGGCCTACTTTGTTCTGTCAGCCTATCGGTCACGTACAGAAAGGAGGAGATTACCGTGAAAGTTTCCAACCGGCTGCTATTTCTCCCGAAATGCTGAAAGATGCGCAGGATATGGCGGAGAAAATCACGCGTGCCCTGACCGGAGCCGGGATTTGGGGAGTAGAATTCTTCCTGAGCCATAAAGAAGGTGTGATATTCTCCGAGTTGAGTCCTCGTCCGCACGATACGGGGATGGTGACTTTGGCGGGCACACAAAATCTTTCGGAATTCGAATTGCATTGCCGTGCGGTTTTAGGCTTGCCGATACCGGAAATCACACAGGAACGCATGGGAGCCAGTGCGGTCATCCTCTCGGAAGTGGAAAGCCATGGAACACCGAAGTATTCCGGCGAGGAGGAGGTCTGTGCGGCAACGAACACTTATCTGCGTATTTTCGGGAAGCCCGAAGCGCATGTAGGGCGCCGTATGGGAGTGGTGGTTTGTTGGGATAAGTTGGATGCCGATCAGGAATCATTAAGGAATAAATGCAAAGCCTTGGCGAGAAAAGTTAAAGTATATTAATGTATAAATAAGAAATCCGGATACGGAGTGTTTTTTTCAAGAAAAGATATACCTTTGTATCCGATTTGCGACAATAGCTCAGTTGGTAGAGCATTGGCTTCCCAAGCCGAGGGTCGCGGGTTCGAGTCCCGTTTGTCGCTCTCTTTTATCAGTTATCTTCCATGACCGTAATAATTGCCATTGTTTTGCTCTTGGGATATTGTGCTATTGCAACTGAGCATATCACCAATATCAATAAAGCCGCTGTGGCAATGTTTCTCGGAGTTATTGTTTGGACACTCTACATGGTGGCGGGTAAACAGTATGTAGAAATGATGTACGCTGAGGAATATGCTGATTTCTTAGGTGGAAATGCTTCTAATGTCACTTCTCTTAAGAATTTTATTGCCAATTATATTTTTATCGGCCACGTAGCGGATATTTGTCAGATTGTGCTTTATCTTTTGGCTACGATGTCCATTGTCGATTTGTTGAATACGAACGGTTGTTTCGATTTCATCAGCGAGTGGATTACGACCCGTAATAGCAAGCGTCTTTTGTGGATGGTCGCTTTCATAACCTATGTCTTGTCGGCCAACCTCGACAATCTGACCACGGCTTTGATGATGTTTGCCATCGTGCGTCAGTTGTTGCCGGGGAGTCGTTTCCGCATGTATTATGGGGCGGTCATTGTAATTGCGGCCAATGCCGGAGGTTGCCTTACGGTAATCGGCGATGTGTCTACTTTGATGCTGTGGGTCAAGGGAGCGGTCACACCGTCCAGTTTTTCGGGTGCCATGTTCTTGCCGTCCATTGTAGCCGTGGCTATTCCCACTTATTTGATTTCCCGCAAGTTGCCGGAACAGATGGATATTAATACGCCTCGTATCCGCTATCGCGGGGATGATACGACCTTGACGCGTTGGCAGCGTATTCTGATGCTGTTCGTGGGGATTGGAGGGCTGTGGTTTATTCCAACGTTTCACAATCTGACCAAGTTGCCTCCTTTTGTCGGAGCGTTGTGTGTATTGGCACTTTTCAGTGTCGTAAACGAGTTGTGCAATCGGAGGTTGATCAAATCCGACCAACCTTTTTTCCGTCCTACGCCACGCTTCATGCAGGCAGAGAGTATCCAGACTATTTTATTTTTTATAGGCGTAAGCATGGCTATTTCCGCCATTCAAGAGACGGGGGCGCTCTATACGGTTGCCGTATGGTGCGACCAATATATTCATAATATCTACGTATACAGTTTGATATTAGGAGGAATTTCCGCCTTTTTGGATAACGTGGCACTTGTGCTGACTAGCATATCCATGTATGATGTGGTAGGGATGACGGAAAGCATTCCCGGTATGGATCCGGAATACTTTCGTTCGTTTGCGCTGAATGGTCAGTATTGGCAATTAGTCGCTTATAGCGGAGGAATCGGCGGCTGTTTGCTTTCCATCGGTTCTACTGCCGGATATGCGTTGATGAAAAGTGAGAACGTTTCCATTTGGTGGTATTTCCGCCACATATCCGGCAAGGTTATGGTGGGATGGCTTGCCGGCCTTGGGGTTTACTTCTTTATAGATTCGTTTATCAGATAAGAGATAGGACAAAATAATATGCAGATAAACAATACGTTATTTAAGAGGAAAATACTGTCTTTTACGTTGATACAAGTCGCTCTGTTAAGCTTTTTGCTGATTCTTTCCGTGGCGATGCGTCTTGTGCTTTATCCTCTCAGCTATCTTGAATCCTTGCCCCTTTATTTTATTGTGGGGTTCTTCTTTTTGTGGGAAATGCTGCAATTTTTTTTAGTTTCAAAGGAAGCTTTGGAAGATAGCCGGAATATATTACGGTATTATCGCCATGGAATCCTGTGGCGTGTCGGCATATCATTGCTTGCCGGAGGGGGTATTAGTTTTTTCTTGTCTGCACAACCCCTGTTTACAGCTTTGCTCTTTTTGATGTTTTTGATAGCAGAGTGTATTTTCGATATGATATTTTATCGCCGTTTTCTGAAAGAATAGAAAGAAAGAGCCGCCCGGATGATGGATAAGAAGCGTATTGTTCAGTTGTTGGAAGTTTTAGGGAAGGGGATTTTTGAGAAAGAACATGTACTTTCCCTGTCCCTTTTGGCGGCAGTTGCCGGCGAGAGTATTTTCCTGCTCGGTCCTCCCGGAACAGCAAAGAGCATGGTAGCCAGAAGACTGAAATCGGCTTTCCGGGAAGGCCGTTCTTTTGAATATCTGATGTCTCGTTTCAGTACGCCGGATGAGATATTCGGGCCGGTGTCCATTTCTGCCCTGAAGGACGAAGACAGGTATGTGAGAATGACCGAAGGGTATTTGCCCACGGCAGATGTGGTTTTCTTGGATGAGATATGGAAAGCCGGACCTAGCATTCAGAATGCTCTGCTTACGGTGTTGAATGAAAAAGTGTATCTGAATGGCAAAGAAGAAATGAGGCTTCCGCTGAAGTTGGTGGTCGCTGCCTCCAATGAACTTCCTGCCGAGGGGGAAAATCTGGATGCGTTATGGGACCGTTTCCTTGTCCGTTGTGTGGTGGGAGGCATTGCCGATAAAGAACTTTTTAATTTGATGATTTCTTCTACGGTTCAGTCAGAGGTAGAAGTGCCGGATGCCATACGCTTGTCTGCTGATGAGCTACACATGTGGGCTGAAGGGATAGATGCGGTGGAGATACCGGTTTTTGTATTTTCATTTGTCCATATATTCCGCAGGCTTCTGACGACTTACAATGTATCGGCAGAAGAAAAAGGAGAGTCCCTGTTTTATGTGTCCGACCGCCGTTGGAAGAAGATGGTACATCTGTGGCGGACTTCTGCCTTTTTGAACGGTTGTTCCGTCGTCCATTTGGCAGATTTGCTTCTGTTGCAGGCCTGTGTATGGGATACTCCGGCCCAGGAGACTGTTTTGGAGTGGCTCTTGACCGACGCTCTTGTGGCAGCCACTGAAGAACATGTCGGTGTCCCCCTGTTGTCAGATCGTTTGGCTGCCTTGAAAGAAGAGGGGCTAGATGTTTCGGAAATGCATGTGTCTTTTAAGGTGGTCAAGGCTTTTTTCTATCAAATACAATCCATGTATCCCGGGCGTACAGTGCTGATTTATACGAATGAATACGAAGCGTTAAGTCCGGACCAACCGATACCTTTTGTGTTGGTTGCCGACCGTCGCAAAACCGGAGCGCAAATACTGCGCAAGTATGAGAAAAGCCGCCATCCGGATGTTTTTCCAAAGGATCTGCTTCAAGTGGTTCGTACTACTACTGGTTTGCAGGTGAATGGACGGAAATATGAATTGCTTCGTGAGGTAGGGGAGGGTGGTGAAAACGCAGTGCCCCAGACTGAAGTTTCTTCCCGGAAGACTTTTTCATCAGCGATGGCTGAACGTATCGTGGCCGAATTGGGCGAGGTGTCAGCCCGTCTGGAACAATGGCAAAAGGAAGAAGCAGAATATGTACAGACACATTTGTTTTTACAAGACAGGCAAAGGGATATATTGAAAAACGCTTTACGTCGTGTACGTTCCGACATAACCTCTTTGGAAATCGAAAGTCAGGAATTGAGTCATGCAACCGGCAGGAAATTATCATGAGGGGCATGAGCGCGTGCGCCAGTTGTCCGCTCTTTTTTTGAGGCGTTTGCATGAAATAGCTAGTGAGGTTTATGCAGAGGTCTTGTCATCTGGTGTCATCCGTCCCGAAGAGATGGAGGAAGAAATACAGCGTTATTTTGCAAAAAAAAAATCAGGTTTGCAAGACGTATATTCCTATTATGGGGAACAGTGGGATTATTATTATCAGGTCGTTGTGGCTTCGGATGCCGACTTTTTGCCCATGTTGCAACAGGCTCGTTCCGTTTTTGCCCGTTTATATGTTCCGGCCGAATTGGATGCACTCTATTATATGGAACAGTTGGTGCGTTATCCTCGTACAGATAGCCGTTGGCTGACTCTCCGCCAACATTTCATGAAGAAATGGAGGAACCTGTTGGAAGGGCGGGAGCGTACGTATCAGAAGCAGCACATAGAACGGCTCTGTGAAGATTATTACCGTATGGTATCGGCCAATGTCGGTATGTTGCAGAATGTGGGAGGAAAGGGGGAAGGTCCTTCGCCACGATTGGCCTGGCTTCAGTTGACGCAGTCTCCGGAACTTCGTGTGAAGCTCAAACAACTTTCGCAAATAATCCGTAAAAGCCAGTTGATTAAGGAACTGAATCATGTTTTAGGGCGTAAGAAAGCAGATGAACAGCGTCTGTATCAGGCCATGATCGGAAGGACTCCGGTTACTTTATTACGTTCTGCTACGCATTCCGACATTGTGGGCATTACGGAAGGGAACAATCTGAATGCCCTGCTCCCGATGGAATATTGTTTCTTGTCGGATGCCGCTTTGGAACCGGTTTTCTACCGCCGTTATACCGAAAAGAAACTGGCGGTTTTCGATGCCATGTCCCGACAAATGGAATATGCCGAGGCTTCTTCACACAGCGGACGTGACTTGCAGAAACGGGCCAAACATGGCCCTTTTGTGGTTTGTGTGGATACGTCCGCTTCGATGAAAGGGGAACGTGAGTTGTTGTCCAAAGCGGTCGTGTTGAGTTTGGCCTTGATAGCTGACAAATTGCGTCGCCCCTGTCGCGTGATACTCTTTTCCGACCAAACGGAAGCCATTGAGTTGAATAACCTTTATTCCGACTTGGCTTTATTGGAGACCTTTCTGTGCAACTCCTTTCATGGAGGTTCCGATATGACTTGTGCGATGAAAGAATCCGTAGAAGTTTTGATGCGTGAAGACTTTTACTATGCCGATTTGCTTTGGCTTTCGGATTTTGAGATGGATCCGCTTACTCCGGTGTGGGTGCAATATGTAGAGGAACTGAAGCAACGGGGCATGCGCCTCTATGCCGTGTCTTTCGGTCATCGGTCAGAGGCATCTTACCTCAGGTTGGCCGACCGTATTTGGGCCGCCGATTGACTAACACCTTTTGTGAGTATTTCTAAATACTGCGAGATTTTCATATTTGCGGGCAATCCCACGAATGGATGTTTTTGAACGATTCTCGTGGCGTTTTGATTTTTCACAATGAAAGCATTAACTTGATTCTGTATGACAAATATAAAAGAAATGCATGTGGGTTTTAGTCTTGTTGAAACTAAAATCACATGCTTTTCAATTCTAATGTCATTTTCTAAATCTTCAGGTTTGATGCTGAAATAGAAGAAAACCGGTTTCGAGGATCAGAATTTGTTTAATTCAGTGGCATCTATTTTGTTTACTCCGTCCGAGTTTATTTCTGTTTGGTCTGCTGTTCCAGATAGGATAAGTTTGCCCACTCCGCTGTTGCGGGCTTTCAACGAAGTACATTCCATAGTAATATGAATGGTTCCTACCCCGGAGTTCTGAATATCAACCTTTTTACCTTTAAAATCCACTGTTTGATTGCTTACGCCGCTGCTTTGCAGATGCAAGTTGTCCGCATAGATACGGAGTGTGGATTTGTCTACTCCGCTGCAATCGAAGCGTGCCGTTTGTGCATGGATCGTGGCATGGCTTTTGTTCACTCCCGGGGTGGAAGAAACGAAAGATTTACAAGTCAGGTTTTCGCATTCAAAACGTGATACTCCCTTGACGTTCAGGCTAAAGTCTTCCACATCCATTTCTTTGGCATGGAAATCTGCCACACCGGGTATTTGCAAATCATTGATTTCTGGTGCTGTGACGTAGAGTTGCAGTCTTTCTTTGCCTTTGATTTTTTCCTTGTTACCTTTCTTTTGGGTAATGACGAGGGTATTGCCTCTTTTATTGATACTTACCATGTTCATGATTTTTTCCGAAGCTTGGGCTTCTACGGAGTAGGATTTGCCTTGCGTGTAGTAAATATCCGCAACGAATTCACAGCGGATGGCGTTGAAGCCCTCTATCCGGAATGTCTTTTTCACCGTTTGATTCCGTGCGCTTGCGGTGAGAACTGTGGCGATAACGAGCAAAATAGTCATTAACTTTTTCATCTTTAATGTGTCTTATGTTATTTGTTAGGTTTTACGATAATGGTTACTTCTATGCCGATTTTGCTTTTTGGGTCATATTTAAGCATATAAATCCTGACGTTGTCCTTGCTTTCCGTCGTGAGTACAAGGGTGGTCTTATCCTTTGAATGGGTCAGTTTGCTGTTTGCGTGTCGGGATTCATTTTCAAAGGCAGCTATGAATGGCGAGGCATTCATGTGTTTGGATTTCAACATCTTCACCACTTTGATGACCTTTTGAGATGCAGGTTCCCGTTCTATGGCCGAAGTAAAGACAGATTCCCCCGTGGTAGAATGTTTCTCTACCAGGCGGTCGATACTGTTTTGGGACTGTCCTGCCAAGCTGAATCCTGTCATGAACAGTAATGTGAACAATAGTTTCTTCATCTCTTTTCCTTTCAATTTGTTTTATTCCATTAATTTGCGGATGCGTTCGCGTTCCGCTTCATCGTCTATGCCGTCCAGTACGTCCTGTTCTGCCTTTTGTATGACGGTTTTGGTTGATAGCATATCTTTCATTTCGTCAGCTTCCGAGAGGACTTGTTCGATGTCTGTATGTATTCGCGTCAATTTATTGATTTTTGTTCCATTTACAATCATGTAGCTTCCGCCATATAACTTTGCCAACCGGACTTCCTCTTGTCTGTTGAGACTCAGGCTTATGCCGATGGTGGCAATTAAGACGGCTGCTGCTCCGCTAATGAATGGCCATAAAACTCTATTCCTTGTTTTTCCTTTTACCGTAGTGGGGCGGTGAGTGTTCGTTTGCAAGGTCACTTGTACCGGATGGACGGTGTACGGACACAGGCTTTTCTCTTCTTCGGTCATTATGATGGCCGAAAAGTCCCGGAACATCTCCCTATGTTCTTCCATTTCTTCGGGAATGTCCTCCTTGAGATAGAGTACATAGAGTTCGCGCTCTTCTTCCACGGTGGTCTCTCCTTCGAAGAAACGGTCGGTAAGTTCCTTGATTCTGTTGTTTTCGCTTTCAGTCATCGTTTTTCCTCCTTGAATATTGTTTCTTTACGGCCAATCGTGCCCGGCTTAAGGCTTTCCGTACGGCCGTTTCCGTGCTTCCCGTTAGTTGGGCGATTTCAGCCATTTCCCTCCCCTCTATATGGCGAAGCCGGAGTACGGTTTGCTGCATGTCGGGTAACGTATGGACGATATTCATCATTCTTTCAATACGCTCTTCGTCACAGTCTTTTATGTCCGAGATGCCTGTTATCTGATTCTCGGGCAAGGATGTCAGGTGCTGTTGGCGTAAATGGTCGATACAGAGATTCCGGGTGATGGTCACAGCCAGAGCATCAAGCGGAATCGATAAATCTTCCCTCATCATCCAAATTTTCAAAAGGCAGTCTTGTACAATGTCCTCTCCCTCCTCATCGCTTCCGGTATACCTGCGAGCGATGAGGAGGAGCCGGGGACGTAGCCGTGCGGCCTCCTGTTTGTATGTATCTATATTCATCCTTTGTGACTTTCTATATATAATACGTGGGGAAAGGCGTTTTGTGACAGGTAAAAAGAATGTTTTTTGGAGAAGATTAAAATAAAAATGCAACCATCCGGTAGATGAATTGCATTTTCCTGTGATTCCGTTGGGACTCGAACCCAAGACCCACGCCTTAGAAGGGCGTTGCTCTAATCCAACTGAGCTACGGAACCGACCTTAAATCGGGTGCAAAGATAGAGGTTTATTTTCATTTCTGCAAGCCGGATGCGTGATTTTTTTAACTTTTCTATCGTCCGCAAAGCAGCTTATAGTCGCAGTAGGCACAAATTTTAGGTACGGAAGTCTGCCGAAAGGGAATTTCCGGATTGAACAGTTCCTCCAACACGCCTTGTAACATCTTTTGGAACTCCTCTTTGAAGCGGCTGAAATCCGTCACCCGTTCGCGGTTGAACACGATGGTAGGATCATAATCTTCAGCATTGGATTTGTGTACGAAGAACAGGGCCGGGGATACGGGACGCTTTTGTTCGCCTGTCATGACCCAGGCATACAGGAATATCTGGAAGATGTATGAGGGACGGTGCTCGGCGGGCTGTATCAGTTGTTCCATCGAAATGGCTTTTTCCGGTGTGCCGCCCGTTTTATAGTCCACGATACGTAGGGTTTCCACTTTCTGGCCCGTGGTTTCGTCCGGCATCCTGACCGTGTCCATGCGGTCTATTTTTCCTCCGATGTCGATGGACAGAGGGTGGCCGTCCGATATGATGTCCACACTTTGGTGGTGTTCCTGTTCCATTTCCTCCAATACGAATTGTTCCATGCGGCTGTCGTGGGCGAGCAGTTGGCGCAGGTAACTGGCCATGACCTTGCGTGCAACGAGCAGTTGCCCGTTGTAGAACACCGTGTCTTCACGTCCTTCAAAGAAGTTTTTCAGGAACGAGGCTTCTATATAAGGGAGTAAGGCTGTTTCTCCGCCCTCCAGTAACCGCTCGATGTCCTGACGACGGATGACGGGGTTGCGTTCGGTCAGTTTTCGGTAGACGAGTTCCGCCGCCTCGTGGAAGATGGTGCCGAACAGTGCGTTGTCCAAACCGTTCTGTGGGTCTTTGGGTTGCCGTATGCGTGCCACCTGTTGGTAATAAAATTTGAGCGGACAGTCGATGTAAGCGTTGAGTGCCGAAGGAGAGAGGGGGCGCGAACCGGGTTGGCCGCTGCCATAGTTACGGCGCAGGATGTTCATGACTTCCGGTGTCTTGGCTGCTTCCATGCCGTTGTCGGCCGGTACGGCCTGGCCGGATTGCAGGATTTTCAGTTCTACGGGAAAATCCGTTTCGGCCAACAGTTGGCGCAGGAAGCGCGACATTTCGTTTTTGTTCAGTCCGTCGGTAGCGATGTTGTACATGAATGTGATACGTTCCGTACGCTGCACAAGACGGTAAAAATAGAACGCGTATACGGCTATTTTATGTTGTATGGTGGTCAGTCCGAACACTTCCCGCAGGTGGTAGGGGATGAACGAAGTGTCGTTCACGGCTTTGGGCAACATTCCTTCGTTGACGGAGAGCATCAGGATATGCCTGAAATTCAGGTTACGCGTCTCCAATACGCCCATGACCTGCAAGCCTACAGCCGGTTCGCCGTGGAAGGGAATGGTGGTCGTGCCCAGCACGGTGCGCAGCAAGCGGCGCAGGGTGGAGGGCTGTACGTCGAGCGTACGGTCTTCCGTCAGGCGGATGAAGCGGCTAATGACCTGATGGGCACGATAGAGCGCTTCGTGGTACAACTGGCTGTACACGTCGCCCTTCCGGTCTTTTTGTTGTCCGAACGCTGCGGCCAAGCCTTCGAGCAAGGAACGGATATAGACCAATAAGGCGTGGTTTTCCGCATGCGGACAGAAGATTTCCTGTTCCTCCAACAAGGCGGCGTAGGGATGGCTGCGCACGATTTTTTCCTGTTCCGCTCGAAAACAGCGGCGGTCGCGGTCGTAACCATCGGTCTGCAAGGAGAGCAAAGCGTTGATGAAACTGTACACCGGCGTGTCGGTCATGGGGAATCCCATGGTGATGTTGGTGCGTTTCACGGGATGTGGCGATGTGGCATCGGGCAACGAATGGAGCACCGGTTGGAGCAAGGATTCGTTGCAAAGTACGATGGCCGTGTCCTGTTCCGGTTCCGTGAGGGCCGAGTCCAGCCATTGGGGAATATAGCGTGCCTGCGCATTCTCCGAAGTCGTGGCGATGAACTCGATGCGCGGCGGGTTCTTGAAGTTGTCGAAGCATGTTTCTTCCAAGGCGTTGGGGAACTCTTTCAGGTTCTGGCGGATGAAGGTCCCGGCCTCGAAACGGCTTTTCTCGCCGACGTACATCACGTCATAGTCCCAGTAAAAAAGGGCTTGTCCGCGTTCCTGCAAGTAACTGAACAGCCGTTTTTCCACATCGTTGAGCACGTTGAAGCCTACAAAGACATACGTCATGTCCGCAGGGATGCGGTCGGCGCGTTCGGCAAGATGCTTTGCCACGTCTTTATACAACGCCCCTTCGTACAGCATTCCTTTTTCTTTCAGCCGTGCGTTGAGCGTGGCATAGATGTCGTCCATCCGGTTCCACAGGGCGAGGAACTTCTCTTTCAGCCGGCTGTTGCCTTCGATGGAAAAGTCTTCGAAAAAATGTTTCAGAGCCTCTTCTTGGCGGGGTGTCAGGAAGTCGCTGTGGTCCAGTTCCTTGATGGATTGTATGTTGCTGAACAGTTTATGAGGGTCGGCCAGATGCTTGTCGATGTCGTCGAAGTCGGACAACATGATTTCGCCCCAACCGTAAAAGCGGTCGAGCGATTCCGGGTCGGGTACGAGCGCGGCATAGACGCGGTGGAGTTCGCACACCGCGAGGATGTCGTCGCAACGGGTGAAGTCCGACAAGGAATCGAACAGTTCGCTGATGGTACGGTAACGCGGTGCCCATACCGGCCGTCCGGACACGGCGGCCAGTTGCTGGTTCATGAAAAGTCCGGCGCGTTTGTTGGGAAATACCACTGTAACGTCGCGCAGGTTGGTGCCGAAACGGTGTATGAGGTCTTGGGCGATAAGTCGGATGAATGTTTCCATAAAAACAGGCGGATTAGACTTGAACTTCTTCAAGCCGGTTGTTAAGAATGTACCACAGGTAACCTTTCACGCGGCGGTCCGGTTCCATCAGGCGGAGCTGCTTCATATAGCCTCCCACCTGGTCGCGGTATTCGTCGTGCGGACGGCCGAATTTGAAGTCCACCACAGTGATTTCGTCTTTGCCGAACATGACCCGGTCGGGGCGGTAAGTGCCGTATTTTCCCGTTTCTTCATAGTATTCCTGCGTCAGGATGGGGCACTCATTGTAAAGCTGCATTGTGCCGTCGAACCAACGGGTCACTTCGGGCAAGGCAAATGCTTTTTCCACCTGCTGCTTGAGCGCATCCATTTCGAGTTGTGTACCGATCAGGCCTTCGGTTTCCAAAGTGCGGAGTGCCTTTTCCACGTCGTCGCGGGTATAAATCGTAGAGAATATTTTGTGCATGAGGATACCCATGCGCCTTTTGTCGTTGCGGGAATGCCGGGGCTTGTCCGTATTCGAAAAAGCGTCTAAGAATTCTTCTGCGCGGTTGGATTGGCAGAAGTCGATACGGGCTTCGTAGGAGTGCATGACGACCGGTACCGGACGGTAATCGGTTTCCATGCGGTTGTCGGAGGTTTTGCGGCCGGAAGAATAGGACGTGACCGGTTTGCCATAAGTAAAGAGCGATGTTTCTCCGTTTTCCCCGTCCGTCTCTTCAACGCCGTCCAACGCGCGCGGCAAGGCGTGGTAAAGCAGGTCGCCCGTCGTGCTGCGTTCATCCATGGTGTAGCGCGTACGGCACCAGGCCAACAGATTCTTCTCCGCACGGGTGAAGGTCACGTAGAGCGTGTTGAGTGCGTCTACCCGGCGTTGCAGGTGCTCCTCTTCATACTCCCGACAGAATACGGAGTCGCGCATGGCGCCCTCGATGGTGATGGGGATGACCGGCAGGCTGTCGTAGGGCGGTTCGTGCGTTTCGCACCACAGCAGGTCGTTACGGCGGTTGAAGCCTCGTGTGTCTTGTTCGATGTTCCAATCGCAATAAGGGACGAATACCGTGTGGAACTGCAATCCCTTGGACTGGTGTACGGTGAAAATCCGGATGCCGTCCACTTCACCGGACGGAATGGAAACTTCGGAGAGCGTCTCGTCCCAATAGGTCAGGAAAGAACGGAGGTCGGAAGGGTTGTCTTGCAGGTAAGCGGTCACCTGGTCGAAATAAGCGAACAGGTAGGCGTCTTCGTCGGGGATACGTCCCAGGTCGAATATTTTATAGAGCTCCTCCTGAAGTTCATAGAGCGGAAGGGTCTGCAATGCTTCCCTACGGTTCAGATAAGCTTCGGGCAGATAAGTCTCGAGGGATTGGGAAGCCAACAGGTCGACGTCGGCTTCTGTCTGTTTCCCGCTGTGCAGGGCCAAAAAGGCCAATGACACGCGGTCTTCCGTGTCCACCATGTAACGCATGGCGGCGATGAGCAGGTTCACGCCCAATGAACTGGACAAGAGGAATGCCTCGTCCGATACCAGTTTGACCCGGTCGCCGAAGCGTTCGGCAAAATGACGGATGATGGGGTCGGCATGCCGACGGTAACGCAGCAGGATGGCCATCTTCCCGTAAGGCAGTCCGGCTTCGTGCAGGGTACGGACCTGTTCGCAAAGTTCATCCAACATCAGGGTTTCCCAGTCGTCTTCTTTGTCTTTTTCATCAAAGAAGCGGATTTGCACGTATCCGTCGTTTCCTTTGTCCAGACGGCATTGTTGGGCCACGTCTCCGTAAGCCTCCGCCATTCGGATGGGAGCGTCCGGCGTGAGCCGATCCAGTTCTTCGGCGGCAGCCGTGAACAAGGCGTTGTTGAACGCGATGATGCGGCGTTCGCTCCGGTAGTTGATGGCAAGGTTCCTTATGTCGGGGCGGTGCACGGCCATTTCTTTCTCTATGTTTTTCAGGATGGTCCAGTCTCCGTTCCGCCAACGGTAAATACTTTGTTTCACGTCGCCCACAATCAGGTTGCCGAAGCCGGAGGACATGCTCTCCAACAGCAGGATTTTAAAGTTCTTCCACTGCATGGTGGAAGTGTCTTGGAACTCGTCTATCATCACATGATGGAAAAACGCGCCCATTTTTTCGAAAATGAACGGAGCGTCGTTTTCTTCTATCAGTTCGTGGAGCAGGATGGGGGTCTTGGCCAACAGGAAACGGTTGTTCTCGTGGTTCAAGGCCGTGACCTCCTCGTCGATGACGCCTAACAGCCGCAAAGGGTTGAGGTGTTTCAGTGCCAGCGACGCACTGGTGTGGCGTACGAGTTGTTCGGTTTGGAAGCCGCGCAGTTCTGCCAACAGTTTGCTGAAGTGGGCGGCGGCTTCAACCAAGTCCGCCACGGAGCGGTCGGCCTTGCGGAGCATTTTTTCCGCATCCTCAGTGTAGCCTTGGAGCGTGCTGCCGAACTCGGCCCTCATGTTGCCGTCTTCGATGCGCCGGAGATAGGTGTCTATCGTGCTGCCCCGGCTGAATTGGTCGAAGCCGAGTCCCCATGCTTCCATTTCGGCGCGGAAGTTGGCCGCCGCGCTCTGCACGATGTCCAAAGAGGCGTGCAGCTCGTAGTTGAGCGCGGTGCGGAGTTCGCCGATGCGTTTGTTCTCGCGCAGCACTTCGCGCATTTCGTGTTCCCGGGCCAAATAAGCTTCTTTGAAAATCCATGCGGCGAAGCTTTTCACCTCTCGGGCGATGTCCCACCGCTCGTTGTTCGAGATACGGTCGTTCACATATTCCAAAATCCAGTTCAGGACGGTGGGGGTAAGGTGAAGGCGTTCCATGATACGGTCTACAGCCGCATGGAGTACTTCCTTGTCGTTTAGGTCTACTTTGAGGTTGGCTGTGAGGCTTAGTTCGTGTGCTAAGTTTTTCAGGACCGACTGGAAGAAAGAGTCGATGGTTTCCACACGGAAACGGTTATAGTCGTGCAGGATATGGCAGAGGGCCGCGCCGGCACGGCTGCGGATTTCTTCCTCAGGCAACTCGATACTGTCCGCCCGGAGTTCTTTTTGGAGAGATTCCAGATAATTGGCGGAGGATGGAAGTCCTTTCCAAATGCCATAAAGTTGTTGGAGGATACGGTCTTTCATTTCGGCCGTAGCCTTATTGGTGAAAGTGACGGCTAAGATGTGGCTATAGGCATGGCGGCTTTCCTGTTCGATCAGCGTCTTGATGTACTGTATGGCCAGGGTGAACGTCTTGCCCGAGCCTGCCGATGCCTTGTAAACAGTCAGGCTGGATTTCATGTCGTTCAGGGATTCATGTTTTGGTAAAGATAACGTTTGATGCTCTTTTTGGCGGTCTTTTCAAATTCTTCGTTTTGTAACACCACTTTGGTGATTTGCGAATAGGGAGGCAGCTCCTTGTTCAGTTCCTGTCGTGAGATGTCAATTTGCCGCCACAAGGCATGGTCGTCCAACCCGTCTTTCAAGCTTTCGCCCAAATCGGGGTAAACGAGAGCCACTAATTTTTCATTGCACATGATAACCAATGATTCGTTGACGTAAGGAAGATTGTTCAACCGCGATTCTATTTCTTCCGGATAAATGTTTTGTCCGCTTGCGCTGAGCAGCATGTTTTTGCAGCGTCCTTTGATGTACACATCGCCTTCCGGGTTGATGACGGCCATGTCGCCCGTGTGCAGCCAACCGTCGGCATCGAATATTTGTTCCGTGGCTTCTTGGTTTTTATAGTAACCTAACATGGTGTTGCGTCCTCGGCATACCAATTCACCGGGAATCCGTTCGGGGGCGGAACTCAGCACTTTCAGTTCCATACCGTCGGCCGCCCTTCCGCACGACATATAAGCTGTTTCGTACCACGGGCTGTGGCAGATGATGGGGCCGCATTCCGTCATGCCGTAGGCGATGGAATAGGGGAAATTGATAGAGCGTACGAACGCCTCCACCTCGGCGTTGAACGGTGCGCCGCCGATGATGACTTCCTTGATGTTCCCCCCGAAAAGGCGCAGGCTTTCCGTGCGTGCCCTTTCCTTGATTTTCTCGTTGATGATGGGGATGTGCAGGAGCAGTTTGCCCAATTTGCTGTCGATTTTCGGGAGGACCTCCTTTTTGAAAATCTTTTCGATAACTAATGGCACGCAAGAAAGGATACGGGGATGGATGGCCGCTACGGTGGTCATGATGACCTTGGGCGACGGCATGCGTGTGAGGAAATACAGGTGGGCACCGAAACATACGCCATAGAGGAAGTCGTAGACCAAACCGAACACATGTCCCATGGGAAGCATGGATACGATATTGTCTCCCGGTGCGATGCCGATGGTACGGTTGCAGAACAACACGTTGGACATTAAACTACGGTAGGGAAGCATGACTCCTTTGGAGAATCCTGTGGTGCCCGAAGTATAATTGATGACGGCGAGCTGTTCGGGTGAGCTTTCGGGCACGAAATGTACGTGTTCGCGAAGGAACATCATGGGAAAACGCTGTCCGAATAGGGCGTTGAGATGTTTGCGGGCGAAAGAAAGTTTTTCAGAGCGGCTGTTCACGAGTGTGAAGTCCTTCACACAAATGATGCCTTGCAAGGCTGGCATGCGGTTTTCGTTCAAGTTCTCCCACACCTGATCGCCCACGAACAACAAACGTGCTTCGCTGTGGTTGACGATGTGGTGTACATTATCTGGTTTGAACTCGTGCAGGATGGGCACGATGACGGCACCGTAGGTAATGGTGGCCAGGAACGCCACGCACCAGTTTCCGCTGTTACGTCCACACAAAGCGATTTTGTCGCCAGGACGGATATCGGCCGCTTCGAAGAGCAGGTGCATCTTGGCTATTTTACGAGCCACGTCCTTGTATTGCAAGCTCTCTCCATTGAAATCCGTGAACGCTTTCCGGTCCCAATTCTTTTTTATGCTGTTTTCGATAAGTTCTATCAATTTGTCTTCCATATCGCTTGGACATATATCTTGGTATTGAAGACAAAAGTACAAAAAACAAGGCATATTCCAACTAAAATCCGTAATTTTGCTTCCTGAATGATAAAGACGGCGAAAGAAAATGATGGAATTAAGTAAAGGCCAAGAGGTGGCGGCTTTGTTTGATTTGGACGGAGTGGTCTTCGATACCGAGTCTCAGTATTCAATCTTTTGGGGCATGAAAGGAAAGATGTACCATCCCGAAGTGGAGCATTTTGAGAACGTGATAAAGGGACAGACGCTTGTGCAGATTTTCGACCGGTGGTTTGCCGGGTGCGGTGACGTGCAGCGCAAGATAGCCGATGAGTTGGAGGACTTTGAACGGAACATGGCCTACGACTACGTGCCCGGAGTGGAAGATTTCCTTCGCGACCTGCGGCGGGCCGGTATCCGTACGGCTGTCGTAACCAGTTCGAACGACGATAAGATGCAGAACGTGTACCAGGCACATCCGGAATTCAAGTCATATTTCGACCGTATCCTGACGGCGGAATTTTTCTCCCGTTCCAAACCGGAACCGGACTGTTATCTGTTGGGGGCCGAAGTTTTCGGTCTTCCGGTGACGCGCTGTGTCGTGTTTGAAGATTCTTTCAACGGGCTGAAGGCCGGACGGGCTGCAGGAATGAAGGTGGTTGGGCTTTCCACGACGAATGCACCGGACCAGATTCAGGCTTTGTGCGACAGTGTGATTCCGGATTTCCAGGATTTCTATGTGGAAAAATTGTTTGAAATGCTTGCCTGGACGGATAATAATGATTAATTTTGCGGCCGATTTTATTAAAAAAACAGGATTATGGCAGGATATTTAGTGGAGGATACGCGCAAAGTGACGACGCATCGTCTGATTGAAATGAAACAGCAGGGAAAGAAAATAGCCATGCTGACTTCATACGACTATACGATGGCCCGTATCGTAGACGGTGCCGGAGTGGATGTGATTTTGGTTGGCGATTCCGCGTCGAACGTGATGGCGGGCAATACGACCACGCTTCCGATTACGTTGAATCAAATGATATACCATGCGACTTCGGTGATGCACGGTGTGGAACGAGCCTTGGTCGTTTGCGACATGCCTTTTGGTTCTTATCAGGTTAATCCCACAGAAGGAGTGACCAATGCCATCCGTATCATGAAGGAAAGTGGTTGCGACGCTCTGAAACTGGAAGGCGGGGCGGATATTATCGATACGGTGAAGGCTATATTGGCAGCCGGTATTCCCGTTATGGGACATTTAGGGCTGACACCGCAGAGTATCAATAAGTTCGGCACATACGCCGTGCGTGCTAAAGATGAGGCCGAGGCGGAGAAACTGGTGGCCGATGCGCATTTACTGGAAGAAGCCGGCTGTTTTGCCATCGTATTGGAAAAGATACCGGCATCGTTGGCTAGTCGTGTGGCCTCTGAATTACATATCCCCATCATCGGTATCGGGGCGGGACCGCAAGTAGACGGGCAGGTATTGGTGGTCAACGACATGTTGGGTATGAATAAGGGTTTTTCTCCGAAATTCCTCCGACGTTATGCCGATTTGCATACGGTAATGACGGATGCCATCGGGCAATATGTGAGCGACGTAAAAGCCCGGACGTTTCCGGATGAAAACGAGCAGTATTAAGGCGTGGCACAAATCTCTGTCGGGCATAAGGCTTTATGGCATGCTGATTTCCTGAAAATCATCTTAGCCAACTTTTGTGTATGTACCTCTTTATATATGTTTTTGCCTGTCGTTCCCGTGTGTATGGGACGGATATTGGGGGGAGAAATGGGAGGTATATGTGCTTCCGTGTTGCTCTTTTGGGTGGGCATATGTTTACCTGCACCTTTCTGTAATTACTGGTTGGATGCTTATCGGCGGAAAAATGTGGCCTTGTGGGCGTTAGTCGGCATTGTATGTGCTACGATGGCGTTTCTTTTCGATGGTCCGCAGTGGGTGAGAGGGGTGGCGAGGATGATGCAGGGAGCTTCGTATTGTGTGTTCCAAATAGCATTGGGGAGTACTTTGTTGTTGGATTTGTCCGATACGAAAAAGCGGACGGAAGCCGCACATGTTTACTATTGGTTCACCCGTTTAGCTTTGGTTTTCGGTCCCTTGTCGGGTATACTCTTGCCGGTGCATTACGGTGTACGTCTTTTTGCCGGAGTATCCGTGGCTTTACTGCTTTGTGCCGGGGTGTTGATTGTGACGATGCGCGTTCCTTTCCGGGCTCCTTTGGAGCCGTCATGGTGTACATTCGACCGTTTTTGGTTGCCTCGGGGATTTCGGCTTTTTGTTCCTTTGATGGGAGTTGCTTTTTCTGCCGGGCTGATGTTGGGGCAATACCGGGATGTCGAATTCTACTTGTTTTTGGCTGTCGGTTTTTGGTTGGCTTTATGGGGGCATCACTTCTTTTTTAGGGGAAAGTTGCAAACGGAATTGGCAGTAGGATTCGTTGTTCTCTCGGCAAGTGCGTTGTTATGGGGATTGGGTGGCGATATGAAAGGAATGGAATGGAGCATTGCTTTATGCTTGGGAAGTGGCCTCGGTTTTGTGACCAGCCGGTACTTGCTTTCTTATATTCGTATTTGCGAGCATTGCGAGAGAGGAACGGCACAGACTTCTTACCTTTTGGGATGGGATGCCGGACTTTGGGCCGGGTATTCTGTTTCTTTCGGGTTGAGAACGGAAGTTGGGGAAACGATATATACTTATATAATGGGGGCTATATTCGTGGGAATGGGAATGTTTCATTTGTTTTGGACCAGGCTGTGGTATATGAGAAATAAACGGAAATAATATGTTTTTAAACATGTTTTCGATATTTGTTTAGATTTTATTATGTGTTTTTACAGAAATGTCATATCTTTGATACCCAAATGAGGGCGTTTTGTACACCTGATTAAAAAAATATTGAATAATTAACCTAATGGAATGTAAAGTAGGCTATATTAGAGGACACGGATTCAGCACTTTAGAGGAGTTAGGGCTCCCAGTGAAAAAGTGCCAAAAATGTTGTGTGGGCACACTGCTTGTCAATTCCCGGCCAAGAGCCGGTGACAGGTTCGGTGTATGGCGTCATAACGATGTTTATATATTGAGTGAATAATAATCTATTAAAATATTAACCTAATGGAAATATGAAAGGCAGTAACATTAAAAGTAAAATGGGTCGTTTTACCTATTCTGCATGTGCGCTGTTCTTCGCCGGTGGTTTGTTAGTCTCTTGTGAGGACGAGCTTTTGACCGGAATGCCTTCGTGGTTGGGTAGCAGCATCTACGAAGAGTTGGAGAAGCGTGGGAATTATAAAACGATGTTGGAACTTATCAATGACAAGGATGTTTCGACCGTGGATGCAAACGGCGAGACAGAGTATGCCAGAACTTTACGTTTGACCGGTAGTAAGACGTTGTTCGTTGCAAATGACGATGCTTTTACCCGATTCTTTCAGAACAATGTGTGGGGGGCCAAGTCTTATAGTGATTTGACACCTTCACAGAAAAAGTTATTGTTTAATTCTTCGATGATAAACAGTGCTTATCTGATAGAGTTGATGTCAAGTACGCCTGGCGATAATCCGGCACCCGGCACTATGATACGCCGTTCTTCTTCGTTGAACCTGTATGATACGATTCCGCAGTTGCGCGTTTCGGACATGCCGGACAACGAATATTGGCAGTATTACCGTACTAAATATTCGGATGCGGCGATGGGAGGAATGACGGTGTTTCGGGACAATACGACATCCCCGATGGTGCATTTCCTTTCCGCTTATATGTCGAATAAGTCGATTACGAACGATGACTTGAAGTTCTTGACCAATGGGGCTTGCGACAACACTTCAGAGTCGTATATCAACGGGCAGCGTTTGGTGGAAAGAGATATCACGTGCCAGAACGGTTACATTCAGGTTTTGGAAAACGTAATGAATCCTTTGACCAATATGGCCGAAGCTATTCATAACGACGGAGAACTTTCGACATTCAGTAAGATGTTGGATCGTTTTGCCGTACCGGTATATAATGAAGGATTGTCGAATACGGTCGGTGTGGACTCTGCGTTCGTATGGCGTTATCTGAATAACGGTTTCGATTTGGGAACCGAGGGAGGCAAAAATGCATTGTTGACCTATAAGAATGTGGATTACGATCCAGCGGATGTCTTGTCCTACGATCCAGGGTGGAACCAGTATGAGAACGGTTCTTCCAATACCCCCATGAGCGAAGACATGGCAGTCATTGTCGCTCCTACGGATGCCGCTTTCGAGCGTTACTTCAAATCGGGTGGTGGTGCTGCTTTGGTTGACCGTTATAAATATGTAGACAGCATCCCGAACCACATCATCGTGAATATGTTGGATAACTTCATGAAGTATTCTCTGGTGGCTACAGTGCCTAGCAAGTTCAGTTCGGTGATGAATACGGCCCAACTGGAAATGGGACTTTCTGTGGGCGAACCGGGCGGACAGACGGGTATCGGTTCTTGTCTTATGGCAAACAATGGTGTGGTATACAAGTCTAACGAAGTTTATAATATTCCGGAATACCAGTCTGTGGCTTTCCCTGCGTCTTTGAACGACAACGACCGTAATACCAAGACTGATATCATGCGTTTTATCATCAATGAATTGGACTATCAGGCTTACCTGAATTCCATGGAAAGTATGTTCTTGTTCATTCTTCCTACCGATGAAGCGTTGAAAAACTATGTAGACCCGGTGGATTATCACAAGAACCAACCTACCATTACGGAGTTTTATTATGATTACAGTCCTTCGCTGACCGGTAGCCGCATCAAATGTAAACGTTATAATGCAACGAAGAATGCTGACGGTACGTTGACACGCGGTGCAGAAATCACTAACCCTTGGAAAAACGGTAGTACGGAATCTGATTACGTAACGAATCGTCTGAAAGATATTCTGGAGAATTCCATCATCGTACAGGATAAGTCTGCCACTACTTCAACGGGTAAGAGTGTATGGGTTACAAAGGGCGGTTGTCCGGTCATACTTGAAGGTACGGGCGCAAACATCCGTATTACCACTCCTTATCGTAAAGAGCTTGCCGACCAGAATAGTAGCAATAGCCCCTTTGAACTGAAAGTCCGTGAGGTGGAAGGTTATTATAATATGGGATCAAATCCAGACGGCAATGGTGAAACTTTTATTGTAGACATGGAGCCGGTGATGTCTGCTTCAAAATCTGTTTCTGTTTTATTAAAGGAGTTGGCTACAAAGGATGACCGTTATAGCGAGTTCTCTAAAATGGTGGAAAATAGTACGTTAGTATCTCAGTTCTATAACATTACTACAAGCGGGTCTTCTTCTACAGGTGTAGCCAAGACCATTTCCAATGGTTTGACCCTCTCGGTCATGGAGAATTATAATTATACAGTGTATGCTCCGCCTACAGCCGAGATTGAGAAAATGTATGAGCATAAATTGCTTCCGGATTGGAGAGACGTGATTGAGTTGGAAGGCAAGTTGGATGAAATCGAGAACAGTAATCCGCAGGAGGCTGAGCGATTGGAGGTCCAGATTGATAGCATGAATACATTGATTAACAATTTTATACGTTATCACATTCAGAATAGTTCGATTTATCTTACAGCTCCAGCCTCATCGGGTACTTACGAGACTTCTTATATGGGAGGAAGCCGTTTTGCCACGCTTACCGTGTCGAACAGCGGCCAGGCCGGTTCGGGAAGTATAGTCATCACTTGCAATGATGCCAATAAAATGGAAATTGAAGGGGAAGCTCCCCGGAAGGTTTTGGAAGGCAATTACTTTGCACGTGAATATCGCTTCCGTTCCGGTGTAAGTTCAAGTGACGGTTCTTCGAGTGGTCCTATTGCATGTACGGATATTGAATCGGCAACCCGTATTTTCAACTCTTCTACGGCTGTTGTACATTTGATAGACAAACCGTTGCTTTATACAGAAGAATTGTCTAATGCTTACAATAAGATTTCAGGTAATTAACCTTAATGATAAAGACAATGAAACAATTAAAATATTATTTCTTAATTTGCTGCCTGGCTATTGCCTCGGTAGTGAATGCTCAGGGAATAACGAGTGTGAGTGGAACGATTTCCGACTCCTTCGGGCCTGTCGTAGGGGCTGCTATTGTGGAAATGGACGCTTCTAACCGTAACATATCTGCCACCGTGACAGACTTTAACGGTAACTTTACCCTGAAAATCAAGAATCCTAAAAACCGTTTGAAGATTAGCTATGTGGGTATGAAGACCCAGATTCTTCCTATCAATAAAAAGGTGTACCATGTGACGTTGGAAGATGCTATGGTATTGAAACAGGTGGAAGTAAAAGCTAAGAAACGTGTGGAGTCTTCCGGTCTGGCTATTCCCGAGCGTGAAGTTTCTTTCGCTTCACAGACTATCAATGCCAAGGAATTTGAAGGTTTGGGTTTGACTTCCGTAGATGAAGCTTTGCAAGGGCGTATCGCAGGTTTGGATATCGTGATGAATTCTGGTAACTTGGGTGCCGGTACGACGATGCGTTTGCGTGGTGCGTCCACCATCAGTACGTTGACAAGTTCCGAACCTTTGATTGTGGTGAACGGTGATGTTTGGAACGTGGATCAGAGTAATTTTGATGTACAAAATGCAAATGATGAGCAGTTCGCGCAATTATTGAACATCAATCCTGAAGACATCGAGAGTATCAGCGTCTTGAAGGATGCTGCTGCTACGGCTATCTGGGGCTCTCAAGGTGCAAACGGTGTGATTGAAATTAAGACGAAACGTGGTAAACGTGGAAAACCGAGATTGACTTATTCTCTTCGTTTGACGGGTACATATCAGCCGGATGGGGTGGATTTGTTGACGGGTGACCAGTATACCATGTTATTGAAAGAAGCATATTTCAATCCTCGTTTGAGCGATGAGGCCGCTAATATCCCTGAGCTTAATTATATCACGGATAAGCGTGTGTTCTCTGAATGGCAGATGTTCAACAACAACACGGATTGGGTGAAAGAAGTGAAGCAAGTCGGTTTGCGTCAGAATCATTTCGTTTCCATAACCGGTGGTGGTGAGAAGGCGACTTTCCGTATATCCGGTGGTTACGACCATGAAACGGGTTCTATCATCGAGCAGAAGTTGGATCGTTTTACGACCCGTATGATGTTAGATTATTACGTGAGTGACCGTATCAAGATTATCAGTGACTTTGCTTTGACTTATACGGACAACCAGAGAAACTCTGATGACTTGTTGAACATTGCTTATAAGAAAATGCCTAACTTGGCCATATTTGAAGAAGATGAGCAAGGTAATTCTTTGGGGCGTTATTACGAGATGTTGAAGGCCAAAGACGCATTGGAAGACCAACGTGGGTTGGTGAACCCGATTGCGAGTGCCAAGTATGCCAAGAATTCTTATACGACATACGCCATCGACCCGAAATTGGAGTTGCAATATGACTTCTTGGGTATAGATGAAACCAAGCACCGTTTGACTTATAACGGAAAGGTAATCATGAATGTGTTCAATGCATACGAAGACACCTATTATCCGCGTGAATTGTCTACGGACAACTGGAATGCCGACGGAGTGAGCAAGGCTACAAGCTATAGCTCCAAGAGTCTGGCCTTTACCACTACGCATACGTTGACTTTCGTGCCTCATTTCCTGAATGAAGACCATTCATTTATGACGATGGGACGTTTCCAATTAGTTTCAGGTACGTCGAGTGACCAAAAGACGGAGGTGGCCGGTTTGCCAAATGGGATAGAGGCTCCGAGTGCCGGTGGTATTACCCCGGGGATGTCTAGTAATTTTAACCGTTGGAGAAGTCTTTATTATACGTTCTCTGCCCACTATGCTTATAAAGAAAGATACATTTTTGACGTATCTGCCCGCGTAGACGGTACAACCAAGTTCGGTCCGGGTAAGCGTTGGGGTGTTTTTCCTGCATTCTCAGGCCGTTGGAACATAATAGATGAGCCTTGGATGGAGGGTACGCGCAAGTGGTTGTCTATGCTTTCTATCCGTCCGGGATGGGGTATGACTGGTAATCAACCAAATAAAGACTATCTGTATGTCAACCAATATAGTGCCGCCAGTAACTATTTCGGTGCTACCGGTATGGCTCCGAATAACTTGAAGTTGAATACCTTGCAGTGGGAGATGAAGTACACGTGGAACGTAGGTTTCGACTTGGGTTTTTGGGATGACCGTATCAAGGCTGACATTAACCTGTATACTCAGACCACCAAGGACATGTTGATGGAGAACGTGAGGATATCCAGTATCTCTGGTTTCACGAATTATCCTTACCAGAACGTAGGTGACATGAACAATAAAGGTTGGGAAATCAACTTGAACACCAACAAACTGATTCAGAAGGGTAAGTTCTGGATGGACTTGAATTTCACGTTTGCCAACAACAAGAATGAGATAACCCGCATGGATCCCCGTGTATTGGAAACTTTGAACAATGACTGGGTGGCAGAAAACGCAAAGCTCCTGCAACGTGTGCAGGTGGACAATCCTTTCGGTGCCATTTACGGTTACCGTTGCAAAGGTGTCTATATGTATAATTATGATACATATTTGCAGAAGGAACGCTTGGCGGCCGACGGTGATGCGGAGGCTAAGGCTTTCATCGCTAACTTCAATAACAATGGGGGATGGACGGCACCTTTGGTGTACAATGCGAACGGAGAAATCGTACGTGACATGAAGGGTGATCCGTTGCAGATGATGTTCAATTATGTTTCAGGCGGGACCGGATATGAATTTAAGGGTGGAGATGCCATCTATGAAGATGTGAACCATGACGGTAACATCAACCAACTCGACGTGGTTTACTTGGGTAACTCATTGCCGAAGTTGACCGGCGGTTTCGGACTCAAGTTCAATTATGGCGACTGGGCTTTGAATGCACAGTTCAACTACCGTGTGGACTACGACATTGTGAACCTTGCCCGTTTGAACATGGAGAGCATGAGTTCCAACAACAACCAGAGCCAGGCTGTGAACTACCGTTGGCGTAAAGAAGGGGACATCACTTCTATCCCGCGTGCTTTGAGCGCAAGCGGCAACTTCGCGAACTATAATACAATGATTAGCGACCGCTTTGTGGAAGACGGAACGTTCCTGCGTCTGAACTATTTGCAGATTTCTTATAATATGCCGCAGAAGATGGTAAAGAAAATCGGTTTGAGCGGTTTGCGTTTCTATTTGAGTGGTAATAACCTTTTCTGCTTGACGAAGTATTCCGGCGTAGATCCGGAGTTGGGTTACGGAGGATATAGCGTGACGCAAGACAACGCGCAGACTCCGCGTGCCAAGTCATATACTTTTGGTGTCACAGTAGATTTCTAATTGATAATGCTATGAATAAGATGAAGAAAATATGGTTTAAATCAGCTTTTCTGGCCATGGTCGGAATGTCTATGACATCTTGTGGAGACTTTCTGGATATTTATCCGTTGACCATGGTGTATGAAGATAATTACTGGAATGAAAAGAACGACGTGGACCAGATTGTGACAGGTTGCTACACCCGTATGCAGGATGATGATTTTGTCCGCCGCCTGTTCATTTGGGGCGAGAGCCGTTCGGACAATACGCGCAAAGGGTTTCATCCTAAATTCAGCGCAACCTCGGCGGAAGGGTATATTTTGTCGGAAAATATCCTGTCGAATAATGCCTATACCGATTGGTCGAGTTTCTATTCTGTCATAGACCGCTGTAATCTGGTTATCCAAAAAGCACCGGAGGTGGCAGAAAAAGATCCGAATTATTTGCCGAGCGACGTTCAGGCAACGATTGCCGAGGTAACAGCTTTGCGTGCGCTTTGTTATTTCTATTTGGTACGTACGTTTAAGGATGTGCCGTATTATACGGAGGCCATTACCAATGACGAACAAGAGCTGAACTTACCGGCTACGGATGGGGATGTCATCGTCCGGAACCTGATTAATGATTTGGTGGCTGTGTGGCCGGATGCGTTGAAGGCATGGCCGAAACAGTCCGGTAAGGATATCAGTTACGGACGTATCACACAGAATGCTATCTTTGCCATGTTGGCTGATATGTACCTGTGGATAGGGGATTACTCTAATGCAGAGAAGTATGCCCAAATGGTTATCGATTCCAAGACGGAATATTTCAAGAGTAATTATTCTTCCTATTACATGGTGGATGATTATCCTTTGATTCCGGATAATGACAATACCATCTTGTTGGCAGGTGTGGCTTATGAATATAACTTCGGCGAAGGTGGTGGCCCAGAGAGTATTTTTGAGTTGGATTTTTCTGAAAGTACGACGGATGGTTCAAAGTCGAACGATGTACCGGCCGAGTTTTTCAACCGTTTTTTCAAATCTAATGATAAAGACCCGAATTATGGACAGTTCGCACCGGCAGAAGATCTTTGGAAAGAGTTATCTTCTCCGCAGATATTCTTGTCGAACAAAGACACGCGTATCAAGGAGTCCATCCATGTGGACAACGAGTCGAATCCGGAAATCGTGACCATTGCAAAATATGCTTATACGAGCATTAATCCGGGCCTTTCTTCCGGTAGTTCTTTGGCTTATGTTGAACGTATGACGAAAAACGATGCCAACTGGGTGTTCTACCGGGTGAGTGACATGATGCTGATTAAGGCAGAAGCTTTGATTTGCATGATGGGAGAAGAAGAATCGGAGCGAAATGACAGCTTAGGACAGGCTGCTTTCGATTTGATCAAGGCGATTGCCGACCGTTCGGCACCGAATACTTCTTCCTCTTTGGTTTATAGCAATTATTCTACGAAATCACAATTGATGGATTTGGTGTTCGACGAACGTAGACGTGAGTTCTTGTTCGAGGGCAAACGTTGGTTTGATTTGGTACGCCACAGTCGTCGTGACGGTAATACGGAATATTTGGTGGAAGCCGTGCAAAACAAGTTTACGGAGAATGCGGCGACTGCCACCGGTAAGCTGAAGAATATAATGGCTATGTATTGGCCTTATAATTACGACGAATTGCAGGTTAACTCCAACTTGAAGCAGAATCCTGCTTATCCGGAGGCCGGTGATTCATACGAATCTACAAATAAATAAAATATGAAGGGCTTGTTTAAAATATTAATATCCATTTGCACCGTTTTATTCTTGACGGTGCAGATGAATCTGTTCACCAGTTGCAATGACGACTTGGCGTCCGACAGCTACTACACTTTTACGGGGGAGATGATGAGTGATTTTTTGAAGAATCGCGAAGATTTCAGCCTGTTCAAGCGCATTGTCGAGCGTGCCGGCGAGATGGATTTCCTGTCGAGCCGTGGTTCCCGAACGTTTTATCCGGCTATCAATTCCGGAGTGGAAGCCTTTTTGAAGGAACGTGGCTACGCTTCTGTCGAGGACATGCCTGTGGAATTGTGCGATACGTTAGTGAAAGCTTGTTTGGTGGATAATAGCATCAAGTACACTTATAACTTTGCCGAAACGGAGCAAATCAATAATGAGCTCGACTTGCCTTTGATTATCGTGACGGACGGAGATACGGTGGACGCGAATGGGATGACGTTAAGTGTCATCAACCGTCGTTCCGCCATTATCAATGAGTTGAAGAATGACTCTGTAGACAACGGAGTTGTTCATCCGGTGGATCGCGTATTGATTCCGAATACCAGTTTGGGTTCCAGTCTGTTGGATGAAAAGCATGACGAATTCACGATTTATTATGAAGCGCTCAAACGTACGGGGTTATTGGATTCGTTGATTCATTATCGTGATGACAGTTATGAAATCTGGAAAGAGAATTACCCTGAATTCAAGAAAGATATTCATTCCGGAGGTATTTTCAATGAAAATGATCAAGGTTATGCCTACCATGCCAAGCGTCCGGACCACCGTTACCAAGGTTTTACGTTGCTTATCGTTCCCGATGAGGTGTTGTATGAAAAATACAGCAATCGCTTCAACGCCAATATGACTTTGGACCAGAAGGTTGATGCGTTGTACGATTTGGCTGTGGAAAAATATAAAGATAATGCAGCTGCCAACATATTCGGTTTGAATGATGTGGATCCTGACGATTCGGAAGGGCGTACGTATAAGGAACGGTATTGGAACAGGGAGTCCTTGACCAGTCGTTACAATCCGTTGAACATGTTCTTGTCGTATCACATTCTGGACCGTTTGTTTGCCAGTACGGCCAAGTTGATAAACTGTTGGGGCACCAATACGGCATACGCCAACCCTACGGAGTGGATTTCCACCTTGTTGGATTATTCCACGATAAAGTTGGAGAGAGTGTATGCCACTGTGGACAAGCAGGTAGAACATCCGGCCGGTTATTATGTCAACCATAGTACGGCTACGGAGTACAATTCTTATGACAGGATCCGGGGTGCCTATTTGACTCGGCCCAATGCGGAAAACTTCTCATTGAATGTCTCCTATTTCTATCTCGATGACGTGGTAGCTTACGACCAGACGATGCGGAACAACGTAATGAATACGAGAATCAGAATGGATTTTTCCACCTTGTGGCCGGAGTTGACCAATAACGACATTCGTTTGTGTGGAAATCCGACGCAGGCTCATGGTTCTCATGACAATGATGAGAATGGGGGCGAAAATGGTGGATTCAATTACTATATTCCGGTAGGGTATATGAAGAATTGTACATTCAGCGAGAATACCATTTTCTTCGTGCAACGTCCTAAAGTGCCTTGGTGGAATTGGGGCGGGGATGAGATTAACATTTTGGGAACGAGTTACGACGTGACTTTCCCGTTGCCTAATGTCCCTCCCGGCATGTATGAACTTCGTTTGGGATATCCGGGTATGTTGGATCGCGGTATTGCCCAGATTTATGTGGACGGTATACCGCAGGGGATTCCTATTGACATGCGTTATCGTGCTGACGATGCACGAGTCGGTGGGTTATATAATGGGACTACCGGTTTCCGGAATTCGGAAGAAAGTACTTCCGGTATTTACACCACTGAACAGTTGGAAGAGAATGCCCGGACGATGAAGAACAACGGTTATTATAGTGGGCCGAAGAGTTGCTTTACGGGGAATGACGGAACGGATGCTCCGAGATACAGTCCGAATAGTTGTACTATGATGTACAATAATGCCTATACTTTCCGTCGTAAGATTTGCAATGTAGAGGTGAAACCCCATACGGCTCACGAAATTCGTATCCGTTCCGTATTCACCCAAGGAAACAAAGGGTGTTTTGTGCTCGATTATATGGAATTGGTACCCGTAAGCATTTGCGGTGCCGGAGGTATCGGTGAAGATCTTTACTAATATTCACATTAAAACACTAAAGAAAAAATGAAATTGAAATATTATATGCAGACAGGAGTTGTGGCGTTAATCGCCGCAACCACCGGTGTGTCCTGTACGGATACATGGGACGACCATTACAGTGTGAATGGCTCGGTGCCCGGTGCTACGCTGTGGGAAAATATGCAACTCGACGAGAGCATACGTCCTTTCGTGAAGGTTCTTGATTCTTGTGGCTACAAAGACATTTTGAATGCCAATCAGGTGTTTACCGTTTGGGCTCCGGAAATTACGGAGGAAGAAGCCCAGGAGTGGATTGACACCTATAAGAGAGAGAAAAGCCAGGGGATCATTGATGACGATAATTCTACCTTGAACCAGTTTATCAAGAATCATATCGCCATGTACAATCAGCAAGTTTCGTCGTTGACAAAGGACGAGACTGTCAAGATGATGAACGGCAAACGTTTGAGCTTGACCGGCTCCATGCTCAATGGGGAAGTGAATATGGTGGGTAACGGTGTCCCGTCTTCCAATGGCATGCTTTATAAAGTGGACGGACCCGCTACTTTCTTTCCTAATATTTGGGAACGTGTCCGTATGGATTTGGAAGGAGACAACGGTCTGGACAGCGTGGCTAACTTCTTCCTTTCATGGAATCGTATAGAGCTTGACGAAGAGGCCAGTGTGCCGGGTGGTATTGTGGATGGCGAAACTGTTTATTTGGATTCCGTGATGTACAATTACAATCCTATTTTCAATCAGTTGGGCCGGATTGATTCTGAAGACAGTTTGTATTGGTTCGTAGCTCCTACCAATAAGATTTGGAAGGAAAACATAGACT
This sequence comes from Paraprevotella sp., assembly GCF_986071375.1. NCBI lineage: Bacteria > Pseudomonadati > Bacteroidota > Bacteroidia > Bacteroidales > Prevotellaceae > Paraprevotella > Paraprevotella sp. The sequence goes on from NZ_CFQRNQ010000002.1 coordinate 92,653, forward strand.
TGTACCGTTCTTATTTCGAGTACCATAAGAGTTTGGGAGAAGACGGCGACTCTTTACAGAACCTCTATTCCAAATTTATGTTCCTATACAGTTCGTTCTTTAATGTAAGGTCGCAAGAATTGCCTTTCAACGAAGCGAATCCGGATTCCATCGTTGCCACGACTTATACTTCTTTTTATCCGGATTGCTCCAAGTTTGAATGGCCGATGCAGGCAGGTGGTTTGCTGCATGGCCTGACTCCTCAGGACTGTAGCAACGGTCGGTTGTATAAGGCTACGGATTGGCGTATTCCTCCTACCAAATTGATTTACATGACTCCTGTTCAGGTTGAAGCGGAATATGCTAATAATTATTCGACAGTGACGCTTTCGGGCGACTCGACTTCAATCCAGGTAAATGCAGTAGAGGCAACCAATGAGAATTTCAAGGTGTCAGCGGGTGGTTACTTAGTGGTAAAGGATGCCCGTTCGGGGCGTACCAACCAACCGGAAATTACCTTTAAGATTCCTAGCACGCTTTCCAACTGCCCGTATGACATCAAGGTCGTGTTTGCCTCTCCTTTGGCCGGAGACTCTTTGGCCAAGGAGGATGCGCAGTTGAAGCGTCAGTTTACTGCGAAAATCAGATATTATTCGTCGAGGACCGGCGATATGATTGAAGGAAGCAATGCGGTGACTTTGTGCACGGACGTAGATGTCGATGCCACAAGGATGGACACCATAACGGTGAAGGAAGGCTTCGTATCTCCGGTTTGTAACTACGGAGAGGAAGACTCCAGAGTGTTGCTGACCATACAATCTATCAAGGGACGTACGGTACCGGACGGTTACAGTAAGGATTTGGCGATAGACTGTGTGATTTTCGAGCCACGTCCTACATCCGGTTCCGGAAGCGATGAAAATTGATTGTAGAACAATATTAGAGCATGAGTAATGAAAAGATATAGATTCTATTGTTTAGCATTGTTGATGGCAGGCACTTTGGGGGGCTATGCCCAGGAAGAGGCCGCTACCGACACCGTGACTGCGGCCAGACCTGCCAGTCCGATCAAGAAAAATGTAAAGACACGTCCGGTCAGCGGACGAGTGTTCGCAGTGACATCCGGCACTCCTTTGGGTGGGGCGTTGGTCAGTGTGAGCGGTTACGACGGTTACAGTGCGTTGACCGAAGAAGACGGTACGTATAAGCTCGACGTGCCGGAGTACGCCACGGCATTAAAAATCACGGCACCGGACTATAATACGGTTCGTGTGGGTATTAACCAATCAGGTAAGTTGCGTGACGTGACGATGTATTCGAGTGCCATGCGTTCGGCATACGGTGCGGACGACAATATCCTGAACACGGTGGTGGCAGACAAGTTCGATTATAGTCCGTCATTGAATATCACGTCCGAAATTGGTGACCAGTTAGGAGCCAATGTCCGTACGATTTCCCGTGGAGGTACGCCCGGTATCGGAAATTTCATGATGATGAACGGTATCAACTCCTTGCACAGCAACGGTCAACCGTTGGTCGTGATTGACGGGGTTATCGTGGACCAACAATATGACCGTACGATGATCCATGACGGTTTCTACAATGATATCCTGACATCTTTCAACGTCAATGAAATCAAGAGCGTGAAGGTGATGGCCAATGGTACGGCCATCTACGGAGCCAAAGGTGCCAATGGCGTGATTCTCATTGAGACGAAGCGCAACACGAGTCTGGCTACGAAAATCGATGCTACCGTGTCGGCCGGTATTACCTTATTGCCTAAGTCGCTTCCGGTGATGAGCGGTTCGCAGTTCAAGACATACGCTTCGGACTTGTTGAAGACGACGGGTACGAACTTGTCTGAATTCCAGTTCCTGACTTCCGATCCGAATAATTACTATTACAATAAATATAATAATAATACGGATTGGAACGATGTCATCTACCGTGAGGCTTTCTCGCAGAATTATGGTATTTCGGTACAAGGAGGTGATGAGGTAGCTAGCTATTTCCTCGCATTGGGGTATAATGGTGCGCAGAGTGTGTTGGAAGACAATGACGTGAACCGTTTGAATATCCGCTTCAATACGGACATCAACATGTTCAAGCATCTGTTCATCCGCTTCGACGCTTCTTACAGCAATGTGACGCGTAACTTGAAAGACCAGGGTGCGCCGGAAGGGTACAATGAAGGAACGGTGACTTCCGTCAATTATCTCGGTTTGGTGAAAAGCCCGATGCTGAGCCCGTATGCTTATTCTAACGGTAAGATTTCCGACGTGGCATTCGACAATAACGACGAGGATTATCTGGACCAGGCTTTGGCTTCGATTGGTAATGTGAATTACCGTTTGGCCAACCCGGCTTCTATCAATGAATACGGTACGGCCCAGAACAAGAATTACTTTGAGAACTCTTATTTGAACATCGCCATTACACCGAGATGGCAGTTCAACAAGCATTTGTCCCTCAGTTCTTTGTTCAGCTATACGTTGACAAATACGAACGACAAGTATTATGTGCCCATCAATGGCGTGCCTGATTACTATGTGTCTTCTATCGGCCTTACTGTGGAGAATGAAATCCGTTCGCTTTATTCTTCGCAGAACTCTATCACGAGCGATACGAAAATAGAGTGGGGCAACCAGTATGGGGCACACAGCATTGATTTGTTGGGAGGGTTCCGTTATATGAACGACCGTTACAAGGTAGACACGCAGTTGGGTTATAATACGGGTAGCGACAAAACGCCGTTTATCAATGATACGCAAAACAAGGTGACTACCGGTAGCACCAACGAATGGACTTCGATGAGTTGGTACGGACAGGCCCGTTACGATTACAGAAAGCGTTATTTCGTGGAAGGTAATCTGGCCATCGAAAGTTCTTCACGATTTGGTAAAGAAGCGAAAGACGGTTTCAAACTGGCCGGTGTGCGTTGGGGTGTTTTCCCCGGAATCCAGGCCGGTTGGGTGTTGTCCAATGAAAGTTGGTTCGATGTGCCGGGAATAGACTATGCCAAATTTACGATGGGGTACGATGTGAGCGGTAACGACGGTATCGACTTTGATGCCACCCGTACTTATTTCAAGAGTATCTTGTTCCAGAATAAGGCCAATGGTTTGGTTTTGGGTAATTTGGGCAATACGGAAGTACAGTGGGAAACCACCCGTCGCTTCAGTTTCGGTACGGAGTTGAATTTCCTGAAGAACCGTTTGAACTTGAAAGTAAACGTGTTCAAGAGTTGGACAGACAATCTGTTGACTTACCATGAGCTGAACTTCATTACGGGTTTGGAAAACAACTGGGTGAACGGTGGTTCTTTGGAGAACAAGGGCTATAATATTACGGTGAACGGCCATATCATTGCCACCCGCAACTGGAACTGGGAACTGGGTGCCAGCGTCGGCCATTACAAGAACAAGCTGACGGCTTTGCCCGACGGACAAGATTATGTGGAAACCGAGGTTTACGGTGCTACCATCCGTTCGCAAATCGGCCAACCGGTGAATTTGTTCTATGGTTACAAGACCGAGGCCACCGCATCCGGTACGCACGTATATGCCACTTCGGAAGAGGCCAAAGCCGACGGATTGTATATCTTGGGTGAGAACGGTATCGACAAGACTTACTTCGGAGCCGGCGACGTGAAGTTTGCTGACAATGGTGACAAGGAAATCAACAAGGCCGATATGCAGGTCATCGGAGATCCGAACCCGGATATTTACGGTAACATCTTCACCTCTTTGAGTTACAAGCGTATCCGTTTGGATGTAAACTTCAATTACAGCCTGGGCAACGATGCCTACAACTACTTGCGTTCGCAGTTGGAAAGCGGAAACCGTTTCATGAACCAGTCGGTAGCGATGGTGAACCGTTGGAGCTATGAAGGACAGGTGACCGACATGCCGACGGTGATGTGGGAAGATCCTATGGGTAATGCCCGCTTCAGCGACCGTTGGATTGAGGATGCCAGTTACCTGCGCCTGAAGTCTATCACGTTGAGCTATGAACTTCCGCTCAACAGCACTTTCATCCACGGCCTGACGTTCTGGGGACAGGCAAACAACGTCTTTACCGTGTCTAAGTACTTAGGAGCCGATCCGGACTTCTCCATGAGCAACAGTGTTTTGGAACAAGGCATAGACCGCGGCCTGTTGGCTAACAGCCGTAACTTTATGCTCGGTATTAAAATCAACCTTTAATTCAGTCTCTTATGAAACTCAAATCTTATATTTTTCAGATTGCGTTGGCGGCTGTCGGAGCAGGAATCTTAGGATCCTGCGAAGATATGCTTGAACCGACTTCGGATTATGTGATATACGAAAACGGCAGCCATCTGACAACACCGGCCGATACAGCCACTTCCCTGATAGGTATTATCTATAAGCTACAGGCCATCGGTGACCGTACCAACCTGTTGGGCGAAGTGCGGGGCGACCTCGTTACTTTGACCACCCAAGCCAATGCCGATTTGCGCGCGTTGGCCAACTTCGAGGTGACGGACGAGAACAGGTATAACAGTCCGCGTGATTATTATGCGGTGATTAACAACTGTAATTATTATCTTGCATACGCTGATACTAACGCATACGACAATCGCGGCAACCAAATTTTTGCCAAGGAAATGGCACAGGTAAGGTCCATCCGCGCATGGGCCTATCTGCAACTGGCTTTGAACTATGGCAAGGTGCCTTTCTACACCGAGCCGTTGTTGACGGAGCAGGATGCCGATGATGTCAGTCTTGACGTGAAAGACCGTAAGGACATTGAAGCCATTTGCGATTTTTTCATCAACGACCTGAAACCATACAGCAACACGGAATGGCCCGTTTTGCATAAGGTGGGTAGTCTTTTTATGGCCAACTGCTATTTCCCGGTAGACATGGTGTTGGGCGATTTGTATCTCTGGAAAGCTTCTTGCCAGGGGACGGATGCCGGACGTGCATATTACCGCGAGGCTGCCAAATGCTATTTCCGTTGGATTATGGACACACGTAACGTTGGGGACGGGTTCTCGAAGCCTATTTACTATTTCTCCAACATGTATTCTGCTTATTGGCAAGAGTATTCTTCAAGCACGGGAACTTCTTATGGGTGGTCTTATATGATTCCGGGGCAGAGTCCTTCGATATATGGGACGGAAGCCTTCACCATCATTCCGATGGACTCGGCTGCTAGCCAAGGATATTATAGCGAAGTGCAGACTTTGTACAATTCGTCGACCGATGACAACGGAAACTATATTACTTCGACGAACTACAGCATCACGCCGTCTTTGCACATGCAGGAAATCAGCCGGGCGCAATCTTATTCATTCTTGGACAAGAATAACCGCCCGATAGACGCTGTTCCGGACATGATTGAGGAGAATCGGTTGTTAGAAGGGGATTTGCGACTGGCAGCCCAATGGCGGTCGAGAACCTTCAACATTACGACGGGAGGAACGGCTGATAAGTTTATGATGCAGAACATCTACAAAGTAAACCAACGTAACATCGGGATTTATCGTGAAAGCGATGTCTGGCTGCGTTTGGCCGAAGCCCTTAACAATGGCGGGTTCCCGCGCATGGCATACGCCATTTTGGCCACGGGAATCAGTAAGGACGTGGTAGATGACAGTGTGTCCGTATATTGCAACGATGCCGATTTGGCATTCCTCAACGAGTTGAATACGGCCAACAATTATTTCAATACATTCAAGACGCGTAACGGACGTCTCGGTGAGGAAGGCGGTAGTGCTACCGATGCTTTCAATACGGTGGGCGTACATTCACGTGGTTGCGGTTATGCCGAGTTGGATCCGGATTATGCTTATCCGATGGTGGATTCTTTGGACAAGGACGGTAACCGTGTCAACGGTTACGTGGGGCAGAGCCGCAAGGACTGGGCTTACCTGAACCTGGCTGAGGAGCAAGCCCGCGTGGACAGCATGATCATCAATGAAAATGCGTTGGAATCCTGTTTCGAGGGCAAGCGTTTTTATGATTTGATCCGTTTTGCCAAACGTTACCGTAATAATGCGTGGGTGGCCGACCCGGTCAGCAAGCGCGAAGGCAAAGAGAATCGTGACGGTTCGCTTTACAACAAGTTGATGGTAGAAAGCAACTGGTTCCTGAATTGGAAAGGACAGATAGGAATGTAATTGTTTTTGTTCGTGACTTAATGTCGGGGCAGGGAATGTTTGGGATTCCCTGCCCTCTTTTTTTTATATTATAACCTACTGAATTACAAATGTATATAAATGCTTGTTTTTTGTGCGGAGAATGAAAAATCATTCGGCTTAGATTGAATTTTCGTTTGGCTTAGATTGATTTCCCGTTCTAAGGCAGATGATTCCCAAAGATAAGGACTATGATTTCCGTTTCTGTTTTTTATTGAAATTTTTCCTATTCTGAAAAAGAAATCGTATTTTTGCCAAAATTTTAAAGTAACGCGAAAGTAAACTACGATATATGGCAAACCAATTCGCAGAACGTACACAGCTAAACCTCTCTGAGGTGAACAAAGAGGTGTTGAAGATGTGGGATGACGCAGATGTCTTCCATAAGAGTATGACAGAACGTGAAGGCTGTCCTTCGTTTATCTTCTTCGAAGGTCCTCCTTCAGCCAACGGGCATCCGGGTATCCACCATGTCCTGGCACGTTCTATCAAGGATACGTTCTGTCGTTTCAAGACCATGAAAGGTTTCTTGGTGAAGCGCAAGGCCGGATGGGATACCCACGGGCTTCCCGTGGAATTGGGCGTGGAAAAAGAATTGGGCATCACGAAGGAAGACATAGGCAAGACGATTTCCATCGAGGAATATAACCGCAAGTGCCGCACGAACGTGATGAAATATACGGAGGAATGGACCGACCTGAGCCATAAGATGGGCTATTGGGTGGACATGGAGCATCCGTATATCACTTACGACAACAAATATATCGAAACGCTCTGGTGGCTGTTGCAGCAGCTCTACCGGAAAGGCTTGTTGTATAAGGGATATACGATACAGCCTTATTCGCCCGCCGCCGGTACGGGGCTGAGTTCGCACGAGTTGAACCAACCCGGTTGTTACCGCGACGTGAAAGACACGACGGTGACGGCACAGTTCCGGATGCTCGATCCGCGCCCTGAAATGACGGGGTGGGGCACGCCTTATTTCTTGGCATGGACTACTACGCCTTGGACGCTTTCGTCCAACACGGCATTGTGCGTAGGACCGAAAATAGAGTATGTATGCGTGCGTACTTATAATATGTACAGTGGCGAACCCGTAACAGTGGTACTGGCCAAGGCGCGTTTGGGAGCTTATCTTAACCCGGAAGGCGAGAATATGCCGTTGGACGGTTACAAGCCGGGGGACAAAGTGATACCTTACCAGATTGTGGGTGAGTACCTCGGGGCGGATTTGGTCGGCATGGCCTACGAACAGTTGTTCCCTTGGGTAAATCCCGGAGAAGGGGCTTTCCGTGTCATCCCAGGAGATTACGTGACTACGGAAGACGGTACGGGTATCGTGCATATCGCCCCGACTTTCGGTGCGGACGACGCGCAGGTGGCCAAGGCTGCCGGCATTCCTCCCATGCAGTTGGTCAACCGCAAGGGCGAATTCCGTCCGATGGTGGATTTGACCGGTAAGTTTTACCTGTTGGACGAGTTGGATGAAGATTTCGTGCAACATAAGGTAAACGTGGATGAATACAAGAAGTGGGAAGGCCAGTTCGTGAAAAACGCCTACGACCCGAAGAAGACCGACAAAGACGAGACCCTCGACGTGGCACTCTGCATGGAACTGAAGCAGCGCGGCATGGCGTTCAAGATCGAGAAACACGTGCATAACTATCCGCATTGTTGGCGGACAGACAAGCCGATCCTTTATTATCCGCTCGACAGTTGGTTCATCCGTAGTACGGCTGCCAAGGAGCGGATGATAGAACTGAACCGTACCATCAACTGGAAACCGGCATCCACAGGAACCGGGCGTTTCGGTAAATGGTTGGAGAACCTGAATGACTGGAACTTGAGCCGCAGCCGCTATTGGGGTACGCCGTTGCCGATCTGGCGGTCGGAAGACGGCGAGGAAACCTGTATTGGTTCGGTAGAGGAGTTGTATGCCGAAATCGAGAAAGCGGTAGCGTCCGGACTGATGGCTTCCAATCCGCTGAAAGACCGTGGTTTCGTTCCCGGAGATTATAGTCAGGGCAATTATGACAAAATAGATTTGCACCGCCCGTTTGTGGACGAGGTCGTTTTGGTAAGCCCCACGGGCAAGCCGATGAAGCGTGAAGCAGACCTCATCGACGTGTGGTTCGATTCCGGTGCCATGCCTTACGCCCAGATTCATTATCCGTTCGAACATAAGGCAGAGTTGGACGGCCGTACGGTTTATCCGGCCGATTTCATTGCGGAAGGTGTGGACCAGACCCGTGGATGGTTCTTCACGTTGCATGCCATCTCCACGATGGTGTTCGACAGTGTGGCTTATAAGGCTGTCATATCCAACGGTCTCGTGCTTGACAAGAACGGGAACAAGATGTCCAAGCGTTTGGGCAATGCAGTGGATCCTTTCGGCGCGATAGAGCAGTACGGTTCGGATGCCGTACGTTGGTATATGATAACCAATTCTTCGCCGTGGGACAACCTGAAGTTCGACGAGGCCGGCGTACAGGAAGTCAGTCGCACGTTCTTCGGCAAATTGTTCCAGACTTATTCTTTCCTGACGATGTATGCCAACGTGGACGGTTGGCATTATGCCGAAGCCGATGTGCCCATGGGCGAGCGTCCGGAAATAGACCGTTGGATTTTGTCCGAGTTGAATACGTTGGTGAAGAACGTGGATGCCTGCTATGAGGATTATGAACCGACGAAGGCCGGACGCCTGATTCAGGATTTCGTGATAGACAACGTGAGCAACTGGTTCGTCCGCCTGAGCCGCAAACGTTTCTGGGGCAGTGCGATGGGCACGGACAAGCTTTCGGCTTACCAGACGTTGTACACGTGCTTGGAGACGGTGGCCAAACTGATGGCACCCATCGCTCCGTATTATGCCGACCGTTTGTATCATGACTTGACGGCTGCAACGGGCCGTGCAGAAGCGAAGAGCGTGCATTTGGCTACATTCCCGGTTTGCGACGACGCAAAGGTGGACAAGGCATTGGAGTACCGTATGGAATTGGCGCAACAGATTACGTCCATGGTCTTGTCCTTGCGCAAGAAAGAACGGATTATCGTGCGCCAACCCTTGCAGTGCATTTCCATACCGTCGGGCGACGCGGAACGTCGTGAAAGCATAGAAGCCGTGAAGCAGTTGATTCTGGACGAAGTGAACGTCAAGGAATTGCAGTTTGTGGAAGGTGATGGCATGTTGGTGAAGAAAGTGAAGTGCAACTTCCGTACGATGGGCAAGAAGTTCGGCAAGTTGATGAAGAACGTGGCCGCTGCGGTGGAAAACCTGACGCAAGAACAGATTGCCGGATTGGAACGAGAAGGCATGCTCGGCGTGGTTTTGGAGGGCGGCGAGGAGGTAACCATCGAAGTTGCCGATGTGGAGATTTTCAGTGAGGACATTCCCGGTTGGACGGTGGCCAATGAAGGCAGCCTGACGGTGGCACTTGATATTACCGTGACGGATGCGCTTCGTGTGGAGGGAACGGCCCGTGAATTAGTGAAGCGTATACAGAACTTGCGTAAGGAAAAGGATTTCGAGATTACCGACCGCATTGCCGTGACGCTTTCCCATGCGGAACAAACGGACAAGGCCGTGGCGGAATACAGAGACTACATCTGTGGCCAGGTCCTGGCCAATTCGCTTACGGTGGCGGACAAGGTGGATGATGGCGTGGCCATAGACTTAGACGATTACACCGTGGAGATAAAGATAGATAAAGAGTAAGTGAGCATTATTAACCCTAAAATAAGAAGTATTATGACAGAGAAAACACGTTATAGTGATGAGGAATTAGCAGAATTCAAGGAGTTGATCCTGAGTAAGCTGGCAGTGGCGCGTGAAGAATATGAAACCATGATGGGGACATTGATGAACACGGACAATAACGGAGTGGATGATACGTCGCCTACTTATAAGGCGTTGGAAGAAGGTGCCAATACTCAGACCAAAGAGGAACTGTCTATGTTGGCGGCTCGCCAACAGAAGTTCATCAAGGGGCTTGAGGCTGCCCTGATACGTATCGAAAACAAGACCTATGGGATTTGCCGTGAGACCGGTAAATTGATTCCCAAGGAACGTTTACGTTTGGTTCCCCATGCGACATTGAGCATAGAGGCTAAAAACATGAAAAAGTAATGAGGACAGAAGGAAGTAGCGGTCGGGGATGGCTCACCCAAGGACGTTTGGCCGGGCTGATTATCTTATTGGTGTTGGTCATAGACCAATGGATTAAGATTGCGGTCAAGACTCAGATGTATATGCATGAGAAGATTCATGTGACCGATTGGTTCTACATTCTCTTCACTGAAAACCCCGGCATGGCATTCGGGTGGGAGTTTTTCGACAAGCTTTTCTTGACGTCTTTTCGTATTATCGCCGTGGCCGTCATTGCGTATCTCCTTTACAGGACGATACGCAAAGGCGTGCCGACGGGTTTTGTAGTCTGTTTGTCATTGGTCTTGGCCGGTGCTGCCGGGAACATCATAGATTGCGTGTTCTACGGATTAATCTTCAATAATCCTCCCGCACCGTTCACTGCTCATTTCGTACCTTTCGGGACGGGGTACGAAAGTGTGTTCCACGGGCGCGTGGTGGACATGTTTTATTTTCCCATCATCGACACTTATTGGCCGGATTGGATGCCATGGGTGGGAGGGGAGCATTTCATCTTTTTCAGTCCCATATTCAATTTTGCGGATGCAGCCATCAGTTGCGGTATCATTGCCTTGTTGATTTTCTATCATAAACGTATTTCCCAATAGCCCTTAACCGTTTCATGTCAAAGTCGTTGCGTAAAGTATGTGGTGCTGTGGCGGCCGTCCTTTTATTGTCGGCCTGTAAGCCCGGCGTACCGTCCGGTCTGATTCAGCCAGAGGAACTGGAAGATTTGCTTTATGATTACCACGTCGCACAGGCCATGGCAGAGACGGGAGGGGACAGCATGAACTTTAAACGTTACAGTTACGTGCAGGCCGTGTTTGAGAAGCATGAGGTGAGCGAGGCCGAATTCGACTCCACGATGGTGTGGTATGCGTCGCATGCCACTTACTTGAATGACATTTATAAAAAGTTGCAGGAGCGTTACAGCGCGCATGTTTCGGCGTTGGGAGCTTCTACCGGGGAGAACGACATCTTTGCCCATTTGGATGCACGGGGGGACACGGCCAATATTTGGCAGGAGCGTGCGTTCAGAATCCTGAAACCGAGTTTTATGGAAGACCGTTTGCTGTTTACCATGACAGCCGATACGACTTTCCGTAAAGGGGATGCCCTGCTTTGGCGCTTCGATGCCCGTTATATATCCCACGGACGGCAAAATGAGGCATACGCCGGTTTTTATGTGAAATACGACAATGATTCCACGGCAGGTATTACGCAAAGAATTTATTCCAATAACCTGATGCAGCTTCGTTTGGAAGGAGACACGGCTCATGCGATTCGGGAAGTGGGCGGATTCGTGTATTATAAACCTTCGGACGAAGACAAAGAATCCCGCCTGTTGTTGCTTCGAGACATCATGTTGGTTCGTTTCCATCTGCAGCCGGTGGTTGTGGATACTGCGGCAGCTGTGGCGAAGCCGGATAGTATGGACGCATCGTTGAAAGATTCAGTGTTGCGGGTGATACCGGCTGATACGGTTTCCCGCCGTCTTTCTCCAACCGAATTGAGGGATAGTCGTCCGGTGGAACGTTCCATTCATGTGGTGAAGGAAAAGCCCTATCGTGTGATTCGTAAACCGGGGGCTACGGGAACGGGACGAAGAGGACATTGAAACAATAAGGAAACAAGCGGCCTTGAAACATATTGCTTTCCATAGAGTGTATTGGCCATCGGGGTGTTTTGAGGTCATGCCGGTGATAACGGTCGATGAGAAAGGCTTTTATCAATTCCATTATATCTTGACGGAAGAAATGCCGGCTGTGATATGGAATGGAGGCGTCGGTTTGTTATTGCCTCCCGAGGCCGTTCCGCAACCCGGGGACAGTATTGACGCGTTGTTGCGGGAAACAAATCCAGATGTAAGTCCGCATGCTTTGCGGCTTTGGAGTGCCGATGGATTGCCTGCCGATGCGGGTATTCTTACTCCTGTCTTCCGATGGTATCCCGTCTTCTGAACTCGGCGCAAACGATGGCTGTGGCTACGGCTACGTTCAGGCTTTCCGATGTGTTTCGTTCGAGGGGATAGTTGGGGATGTACAGTTTCCGGTTGATGAGCGACGCGATGTCCCGGCTGATGCCTTTGCCTTCGTTTCCCATGACAATCAGTCCGTTGGAACTTAGTTCCGTACCATACATGTCATTCCCGTCCAGAAACGTTCCGTAGACCGGTGTGTCGGTGTCGGCTGCCCGCAGCAAATCCGTCAGTGAAAGGTAGTGTACGCAGACACGTGCCATGGCTCCCATGGTGGCCTGTACGGTTTTGGGATTATAAAGGTCGGCCGTGTCGGGAGAGCAGAATATATGTTCGATACCGAACCAGTCGGCTATACGGATAATCGTGCCCAGATTGCCCGGGTCCTGCACGCCATCGAGCCCAAGGCAGAGTTGCTCTTTCAGTATGTGTTCCGGTGCCCCTTCGGCCTGACGTTGGTGGAATACGGCCAACACGTCCTGCGGATTCTTTTGCAGGCTGGCTTTTTGAAGCTCCTCGGCCGATACTTCTTGGATTTCACATCCTTTACGGGCGAGTGTTTCCACAACTTCCCGCCGTGTGTCCAACCATTCCTTCAGGGCTGCGAGAAAGGTACAGTCGAAAGCCGGTAGCAAGTCGTCTACCAGTTTATGTCCTTCGGCCACGAAGAGTTGCTGTTCCTTGCGGAATTTTTTCTGCTCAAGGGAGCGGATGAGTTTGATTTTGTTTTTGCTGATCATTTCGATTCCAATTATACTGCAAATCTAAGAAGTTATTTTCGAATAGCGTGTACCGGCTTTTGTTTTTGTGTCCGCCTAAACCGTTTTATTGGGAAAAATGATGTATTTTTGTACTTGAAATGGCACTTATGCGGAAACTTTTATACAGTATGGCCGGGGGAATCATCATGGCGTTGCTGGGCGCTTGCTCAGCTACGAAATTCGTACCCGAAGGCGAATATATGTTGGAAAGCGTTTCTGTGAAGTCGACGGATAAATCGCTCGATGCCACGTCGTTGAAAGGATACATTCGTCAGCATCCTAATTCCAAGTGGTTCAGCCTGCTGAAAGTCCCTATGGGGCCGTATGCCCTGTCCGGGCGGGACACGACTAAGCGAATCAACCGTTTCTTGCAACGGGTAGGAGAGGCGCCGGTAATTTTCGATACGGTACAGGCTAACCGTTCGGGAGAAAACATGTTGGCGGCTGTGAACAATTTGGGGTATCTTCATGCCCGGGTGAATCAGAAGCGTGCGGTGAAAGGGAAGAAGGTAAGGTTGGCATACGAGATTGTGCCGGGAGAGCGTTATAGGGTGAGAAACATCCGTTACCTTATAGAGGATTCTGTGGTGGAACGTATTGTCCGCGAACAAGCTTCATTGTCATCCTTGCAACCCGGAATGCCTTTCGATTTGAATGTGTTGGACGGAGAGCGCAGCCGCATCAGCAGTCGTTTGCAAAACAGCGGATATTATAAATTCAACAAGGAATATGTCCGGTTTGAAGCGGATACGTGCGTGGGGAACCAGAAGGTGGATCTGGATGTGGTGATACCTTTGTACCGGGTATCAGCGGAAAGCAATCCGGAACTTCACCGGCGTTATAAAATTCACTCTGTTTCCTTTTCCGGCGATGCGGCGGCTTTTGACACGAGCCGTGATACTTCCCGATTGGACAGTATGGTCTATCGGGGTTTTCCTATTTATTACAAGCATAAACTGGCTTTTCGGCCTTCTGTCTTTACCAATAACAATGCAATCGAGCCGGGGCATCTGTACCGGGAGCGCGACGTACAACGGACTTATAGTAACTTCGGCCAGTTGGGAGCCGTGATGTTTTCCAATATCAAGATGGTGGAGAACGATTCCTTGCCGAATATGCTAGACGGATTCGTGACCGTGCACGAGAATAAGCCGCGTTCGTTGGGGGCGGAATTGGAAGGTACCAATTCGGCAGGTGATTTGGGGGCGGCCTTGCTTCTGACTTACCAGAACCGGAATCTGTTTCGAGGCTCTGAATTGCTGTCCCTGAAACTTCGTGGGGCATTTGAAGCCATTACCGGTCTGGAAGGGTACAGTGACCAGAATTATATGGAAATCAGTGTGGAAGCCGGCCTGACATTCCCTAATTTCAGGTTGTTTCGCTTCAATGGCCGCGACCGTGGGTTGATGCGTGCCACTTCGGAGATCTCATTATTATATGATTCCCAAAACCGTCCTGAGTTTCATCGGCGTGTTTTGACTTCAGCTCTGCGTTACCGTTGGCAAAGCCCGAACGGCCTGCTCCGCCACCGCATCGACCTGATAGACTTGAACTACGTGTTCATGCCTTGGATTTCCGAGACGTTCCGCAAGGATTACCTGGAAGACGAAACCGACCGGAATGCTATCCTGCGTTACAATTACGAAAATCTTTTCATCATGAGGCTAGGCTATAGTTTTACCTATAATTCGCAACGCAATGCAACGAGTATTGTGGATTACGGTAGCAATGCCTTGGGCATCCGTTTTAATGTGGAGTCGGCCGGCAATGTACTGTATGGTTTCTCTAATCTCTTTGGAGCCAACCGGAACGACCAAGGGCAATATACATTGTTCAATATAGCGTATGCACAGTATTTGAAAGGAGATTTCGACATCAGCAAGAGCTTCCGTTTCGACGACCGTAACTCGTTGGCTTTGCATTTTGGCGTAGGGGTAGCCTATCCATACGGAAACTCTACCATCCTGCCTTACGAGAAAAGGTATTTCAGCGGAGGAGCCAACAGTGTGCGAGGGTGGTCGGTCAGGGAATTGGGACCCGGACGTTTTACCGGGGGAGACGGACGTATAGACTTTATCAATCAGACCGGTGACATCAAATTGGACCTCAATGCGGAATACCGTACCTATCTGTTCTGGAAATTGCATGGGGCATTTTTTGTAGACGCCGGCAATATCTGGACTATCCGCGACTATGCCGAGCAGCCCGGCGGACAGTTCCGCATGCGGAGTTTCTGGCGGGAGATAGCCGTGTCTTACGGATTGGGATTCCGTTTGAATTTCGATTATTTCATCTTACGTCTGGACGGAGGTATGAAAGCCATTCATCCGGCGTATGATGATGTCCGTCATCATTACCCGATTATTCATCCGGACTTTAAGCGGGATTTCACTTTGCATTTTGCAGTGGGCCTTCCATTCTGACAAGCCATCGGCGGCCTTCTTTCCGTAAAGGGATGAGATATGCGGCTTCCGGAACAATACGGCCTTTTTGCTGTTCCAACGAATCGGCGGCAAGTGCTTGGCAAACGATGCAACGTACGAGTGCCGTGCTGTCGTTGATTTGTTGGCATTCTGTTGAACTTACGTATGCTTCTTCCGGGGCAGACCGTACGGCTTCGAGGTCGTGTTCGGTGATGTTCGACGCACGGAAAGCCATCCATTTACGGGAATCCTTGGTACAATTCCCGTATGCTTTGTCGAAACGCAGGTTGAAATAATTTTCCGCAAATTCCTTAGCCCTGCTGTTTACTTGTTCCTCTTCTTTGTTGGTGCATCCGGCTGCTCCTAATCCTGTAAGCAGGCATAAAACCAGAGGCCACCTTTTCCTTTTCGTCATTTTTTAATGCTTTTACGTCTTTCAGTGAAGTACCGTTTGGCCTCACCGTCTGATTTCGTAATTTTACAACGCAAATATATGTCTTTTCCGGCGATGGCCAATGAAAAGGAGAAACATTTTTGACGAATCCTAACTATTTAATCACAATAAATCACTATGAGATTACAGAATTTGTTTTTGGGGATGCTCTTTTGGGGGGCGGCTTTTCATTCGGTTTGTTCCGCAGCGTCTCCGGTGCTTCAGGCGAAGCTGTATCCGGCTGTGTATAAATCTTCTTCAGGTCCGGTCCGCCGGGTGGCTGTGACGGTAGGCTATGACGGACAGGTCACAGAGGCGGAATTGGCGTTGGGCAGGTTGGTGCAGCATGTCCGTTTGGAAAAGGGGGAAAATCATTTTGTATTTGATATTCCTGACGCTGGCGTGGACCGTACATTGCCGTTGTCTTTACGCACCGGGCAGGTGTCTTTGGCTTCGGATGAAATAAAAGTACCGGTAGCCCGGCATTGGCAGATGAATCTGGTGCAGCATACACATACGGACATCGGCTATACTCGTTCGCAGATGGAGATTTTGGCAGAACATTTGCGTTACATAGATTATGCTTTGGATTATTGTGATGCCACGGATCATTATCCAGATGCCGAGCGGTTCCGATGGACTTGCGAGGTGTCTTGGCCCGTGAAAGAGTATTTGAAAAATCGTCCGGCTTCCCAGGTCGAACGTTTGAAACGCAGGGTGAAAGAAGGGCGAATTGAGTTGGGTGCCATGTACCTGAATTTTGATGAGTTGCCGGACGAACAGACCTTGGCTGCATCCTTGGCTCCGTTGAAGTTGTTCCGGGAGGAAGGGTTACGGACGGACTTGGCCATGCAAGATGATGTAAACGGAATAGCCTGGTGTTTCAGTGAATATTTTGCCGACGCAGGAGTGAAGTACCTGAATATGGGGACGCATGGGCATCGGGCATTGATATGCTTCGATAAGCCCACGGTATTTTGGTGGGAGTCGCCATCGGGGAAAAAAATCCTGGCTTATCGTGCGGAACATTACCATCAGGGGAACTATTGGGGTGTGCACAACCCTGATGATTTCACAAAGTTCGAGCAATGCGTGTGGGATTATCTGGGGCAACTGGAAGCTAAGGGATACCCGTATGACATTTGTGCCATTCAGCATTCCGGGTATCTGACCGATAATGCTCCTCCTTCTACCCGGAGTTGCGAGATGGTGAAACGTTGGAATGAAAAGTACGAATGGCCTAAATTACGTTCGGCAGTCGCTACGGATTTTATCAAGACCGTGGAGCGTGATTATGCCGGGCAGATACCCGTCATTCGGGGAGCGTGGCCGGACTGGTGGACGGATGGTTTTGCTTCCGGAGCACGCGAAGCGGCTGTTTCCCGTACTACCCATTCCCATGCGATTGCCGGGCAAGGCGGTTTGGCTTTGGCAAAACTGGCCGGAGCCGAGTTGCCCCACGGGGTGATGGGGAAGGTGAGTGGTATGAACGAAGCCCTGCTTTTCTATGATGAGCATACGTTCGGGTATTGCGAGAGTGTGCGTGACCCGTATGGCCGGGAGACGTGGGAGCAACGCTCGCTGAAACAGTCGTATGCGTGGGAGGCTTACCGGCATGCCGGATTGTTGGGCGAGGCGGTAATGGGGCTTTTGCAGTCTTTCATTCCGAAAACGGATGAGCCTTCCGTATTGGTTTTCAATACATTGAACTGGAGCTATAGCGGAATAGCCAAGGTGTATGTAGACCATCAGCTTTTGCCGCGCGACAAAGCTTTTGAGATTACGGATGCGTCGGGACGTAGCGTTCCTGCTCAGGCCGGTGAGAGCCGTTCGGACGGAACGTATTGGTATATTTATGTCCGGGATGTACCGGCTTTGGGCTTCATCCGGTGTCGCATAGACGTGAAAGACGAGCCATTGCCGTCCGAAGCATCCGCAGGGAGTTTGTCCGGTACGCATGTAGAGAATGAGTGGTATGGTCTTGATTTCAATCTGCAACGGGGCACCATTTCCCGACTTTACGATAAAGACCTGCAACGGCAGTTGTTGACGGAGGATGCGGAATGGGAGTTGGGAGAATTCATTTATGAGACGATAGACGACCGGGGCGCTTTGGAGCGATATACGTACCCACGCTTTACACGCAGGCATCCGGAGAAAATGCGCTTCGAGGCGTACGAGGAAGGGGCTATATGGGATACTTACCGTTTCAAAGGAGAGACGGCAGCCGGGATAGGGCAGGATAATCTGACGGTGGAGTACCATATATATAAGGTAGAGAAAAAGATAGAAGTGGTTTACAGTTTGCGTAAAAAAGCAGAGGCAGAGCCGGAAGCCGTATATGTGTCTTTTCCGTACCAGATAGAGGGCGGCAGAATCTTTCTGGACGTGCCCGGCGGAAATATCGAAGCCGGGATAGACCAGATTCCCGGTTCGTCGAACGATTGGTATACCGTGCAGAATTTTGCGGCGGCACGCAGTCCGGGCGTTCAGGTTGTAATGGGAAGCCCTGAAATACCCCTGATGCAATTCGGTGCCATCAATACCGGACGTTATCAGTCTGGTGCCGTACCCCAGACTACTAATATGTATTCCTGGCCGATGAATAACTATTGGACTACCAATTTTAACGCAGACCAGACCGGAGGTTTGCAGTGGAGTTATTTCATCACTTCGTCGGCGGACACGACAGCCGGATTTGCCACGCGTTTTGCTTGGGAAAACCGGATTCCTTTCCTGACCCGGGTACTTCAGGCCGGCGGCCGTGAGGGCAAGGCTGCGCCCTCTTGCGGAAATTTTCTCACGCTTCGCCCGGATAACCTTTTGTTGGTCAACATGTCACCGGTGGAGGGGGAACATGCCGTGATGCTGCATTTACGTGAAACGGATGGTCGGCCGGCAGTCTTTGCCGTTACTTCCGATTGTGTGAAGATACGGAAAGCCACGGTTTGTGACGTGACAGGAAAACCAATCGACGAGAAGGGGAAAGCGGAGTTCAGGCCGTGGGAGAGTAAATTTATTAAATTGAGCTGGTAAGGCAGGAGGGCGGGAAAGAAATATTTGTCCGTTCTTTCATGTTTTCGTATATTTGCATAAACAAAAATACGGATATGCTGAAGTTTATTTGTCTGGGGAGCGGCAGTAGCGGAAACAGCTACTTCCTCTTCTCAGAAAATTATGGGATATTGATTGATGCCGGAATTGGGATACGAACACTGAAAAAACATTTTAATACTTGCGGGCTTTCTTTGAAACAAATAAAGGCCGTATTGATTACGCACGACCATGCAGACCACGTCAAAGCTGTCGGGAGCTTGGCGAATGAATACGGGATTCCGGTCTATGCCACCGAACTTGTGCACGGCGGAATCAAGCGTAATTATTGCGTACATCCTAAGTTGAAGGAAGAAAACATACGTTTCTTGCAGAAAGGACAGACCTTGGAGCTAGACCATTTTGTAATCACGCCTTTCGATGTGCCTCATGACAGTGCGGACAATGTGGGCTATAGCGTGCAATACGGAGATGTCAATTTTTGCCTCATTACCGATGCCGGACATGTGACCGAACAATTCGGTGGCTATATCGCCCAAGCGAATTATCTGGTATTGGAGGCCAATCATGACGAAGACATGTTGATGATGGGGCCGTATCCGGCTTATCTGAAAGGACGGATTAGCGGTGATTACGGACATTTGAGTAATAAGGTTGCGGCGCAGCTGTTGGCGGAGCATGTTACGAACAGGCTTCGGCATGTATGGTTGTGCCATATCAGCGAGGAGAACAATCATCCGGAACTGGCGCGAAAAACGGTTGATACTTGTCTCCGTTCCGCAGGGATTGTCTCAGGAAGGGACTTTGAACTGGAAGTGTTGAAGCGCCGTATACCTTCCGAAATTTACGAATTGGAAAAAAAATAAGAAAAAGAGGGGCGAAAGTTTGGAGGGTTAAATAAAAAGCCCTACCTTTGCACTCGCAAAATCAAAGATGATGCGTCCTTAGCTCAGTTGGTAGAGCAATTGACTCTTAATCAATGGGTCCAGGGTTCGAATCCCTGAGGGCGTACTTCAAAAATTGTTTGCGTCCTTAGCTCAGTTGGTAGAGCAATTGACTCTTAATCAATGGGTCCAGGGTTCGAATCCCTGAGGGCGTACAGAAGGCAGCCTTAGGGTTGCCTTTTTTGTTGACAGGTGAGCGGTTTATGGATTTTGTAGGCTGATTTGTTGCTTGTTTTATGTTGAAATGCTATCTTTGCATGAATTTCGAACCAATAAAAACAAAAAAGAAAAGACATGCCTAAAATATCCGTTCGCGGTCAGGAAATGCCGGAGTCACCGATTCGCAAATTGGCTCCGTTGGCCTTTGAGGCTAAAAGTAGAGGGATACATGTGTACCATTTGAATATCGGCCAGCCTGATTTGCCGACTCCGCGAGCGGCCATAGATGCTATCCGACACATAGACCGGACGGTTTTGGAATATAGCCCGAGCCAGGGATATTTGAGTTACCGGGAAAAGTTGGTCGGATATTATGCCAAATACAATATCAATCTTACGGCGGACGACATCATCATCACGTCGGGAGGTTCGGAGGCTGTATTGTTCGCATTCCTCTCTTGCCTGAATCCGGGCGACGAAATCATCGTTCCCGAACCGGCATACGCTAATTACATGGCATTTGCCATTTCGGCGGGGGCGGTCATCCGTACGATATCCACTACGATAGAAGAAGGCTTTTCGTTGCCGAAGGTCGAGAAGTTCGAGGAGCTGATTAACGAACGTACGCGGGCCATTCTGATTTGCAATCCGAACAACCCCACGGGATACCTCTATACGCGCCGTGAGATGAACCAGATTCGCGACTTGGTGAAGAAGTACGATTTGTATCTTTTTTCGGATGAAGTGTACCGTGAGTTTATCTATACCGGTTCTCCCTATATCTCGGCTTGCCACTTGGAGGGGATAGAAAACAATGTGGTGCTGATAGATTCCGTATCCAAGCGGTATAGCGAGTGCGGCATACGTATCGGTGCGTTGATAACGAAGAATGTGGAGGTTCGTAAGGCCGTGATGAAATTTTGCCAGGCCCGTTTAAGCCCTCCCTTAATCGGACAGATTGCGGCGGAGGCTTCGCTCGACGAGCCTGAAGAATACGGACGGGAAGTGTATGACGAATATGTGGAGCGGCGTAAGTGCTTGATTGACGGGTTGAACCGTATCCCTGGAGTGTATTCTCCCATCCCCATGGGGGCTTTCTATACGGTGGCCAAGCTTCCCGTAGACGATGCCGAGGAGTTTTGTGCATGGTGTTTGAAAGACTTTGATTATGAGGGGGAGACTGTGATGATGGCTCCGGCGGCAGGATTCTATACTACGCCCGGTTCGGGTAAGAACGAGGTGCGCATAGCTTACGTGTTGAAGAAAGAAGATTTGACGCGTGCCCTTTTTGTATTGCGCAAGGCATTGGAGGCATATCCCGGCCGTGTAGCGGAATAAGACGGCAAGAGGGATGAATTTCAATTTGTTTATAGCCCGAAAGCTGTTCCGTGAGCACGGTGATGTGAAAAAAGTATCGCGTCCGGCCATATTGATAGCTACGTCCGGAGTGGCTGTCGGTTTGGCCGTGATGGTTATTTCGGTGTGCGTGGTGTTGGGCTTCAAACAGGAAATCAGTTCGAAAGTCGTTGGATTCGGTTCTCATATACAGATTCAAAACTATGCGTCGGTCACGACGAATTCCCCTCAGCCTATTGCGATACCTTCTGCTTTGATGAAGGAGGTCGGGGACGTGGAAGGGGTGGCGCATGTGCAGCGTTTTTGCAATAAGGAGGGAATACTCAAGACGGATGCCGATTTTAAAGGTATCCTTTTGCACGGTGTGGGGGCGGAATTCGATACATCTTTCCTGAAAGCCCACATGGAAGAGGGGGAACTACCGTCTTTTTCTGATACGGTGGCTTCCAACCGGATTGTCATATCCCGGCAGATAGCCGATGAATTGCATTTGGAAGTTGGCTCTAAAGTGTTTGCCTATTTCTTCGAGAACTCCGTGCGTACCCGTCGTTTTACGGTGTCGGGTATTTATTGTACGCATTTGACGGAGTTCGACAAGGCTTTGGTTTTTACGGACATTTATACTTGCAACCGTTTGAATGCGTGGGCTCCGGACCAATATAGTGGAATGGAAATCGCCGTGAAGGACTTGGACCGTGTGGACGAAGTTGCCAGTGTGTTGGTTAAGCGTATGAATCGGGAAACGGACGCTTATGGTGGTTCGTATGTGGCCATGACGATACAGGAACTTTATCCTCAGATATTTGCATGGCTCAGTCTTTTGGATGTCAATGTGTGGGTCATTTTGGCTTTGATGGTATCAGTAGCAGGGTTTACGATGATTTCCGGTTTGCTTATTATTATATTGGAACGCACGAATTTTATCGGAATCATGAAAGCATTAGGAGCGACCAACCGTGGCATCCGCCATATTTTCTTGTATTTTGCCGTGTTCGTCATGGGGAAAGGATTGCTTTTGGGAAATATAATAGGTATAGGCATAGTGCTTCTTCAGCATTATGCAGGAATATTCCGTTTGGATGCGTCGATATACTACGTGGATTCGGTACCGGTTTTGTTCAATTTCTGTTATGTGTTGGCTATCAACGTGGCTACTTTGGTGATATGCGTGTTTTCGCTTATCGTTCCGAGCTTCTTGGTTTCCCGTATCCATCCGGCTCGGTCTATTCGTTTTGAATAAACGTACATTATGGGAGTGGTTCGTTTGTGTTGCATTTTTGTGAAAAATGTTATAGGAATATAATGGTCGCAAAGGGGAAAATGCTTATCTTTGTCCCAAAATCAAATATGAAGTAATCGTATGGAATTTGTTTATTTGGGGATAGTCATATTCCTGTTTGCCCTTTCCACTTTTGATTTGTTCGTGGGGGTCAGTAATGATGCCGTGAATTTCTTGGGTTCGGCCATCGGTTCAAAAGTAGCGCGTTTCAAGACCATATTGATAATTGCCGCAGTAGGTATTTTTGTGGGAGCCACGACGAGCGACGGTATGATGGACATTGCAAGGCACGGCATTTTTCATCCAGAGTTCTTCACTTTCGAAGAGTTGATGTGCGTCTTTTTGGCAGTGGTTGCTTCAGATGTGATTTTGCTCGACATATTCAATACATTGGGAATGCCCACTTCCACCACGGTGTCGATGGTTTTCGAGTTATTAGGAGGCAGTACGGCATTGGCGTTAGTCAAGATGCTCCATGATTCTTCGCTTACCTACGCCAGTTTGATAAATACAGAAAAAGCTTTTACGGTTATTTTAGCTATTTTTCTTTCTGTCGCCATTGCTTTTGTTTTCGGAATGTTGGTGCAATGGATTTCCCGTCTCATTTTTACTTTTCACTATACCAAGCATCTTAAGTATACCATAGGTTTGTTTGGAGGACTTTCTATTACTTCCATTGCTTATTTCTTGTTGGTAAAAGGTTTCGGCAGTGCTTCGTTCATGACTTCCGATATTAAAGTTTGGATTGCTGAGAACACACATACGATATTGATTTCTTTCATTATCGGATTTACGGTGCTGATGCAAGTCCTGCATTGGTGTAAGGTCAATGTTTTCAAGATTATAGTGCTCTTTGGTACGTTCTCTTTGGCTATGGCTTTTGCCGGGAACGATTTGGTGAATTTCATCGGTGTGACTTTAGCCGGTTTTTCTTCTTATCAGGATTTCTTGGCAACTCCAGGGGCAAATCCTGCCACCCATATGATGGGCGTGCTGAACGAACCGGCCGGTACGTCTGTCTTTTTCCTTATCGGGGCAGGAGTTATTATGACGATAGCTTTGATGACGTCGAAGAAAGCACAGAATGTCGTAAAGACTTCCGTCGACTTGTCCCGTCAGACAGCAGGCGACGAAATGTTCGGCTCTTCCCGTTTTGCCCGTCGGTTGGTGAGGAGCGTGATTAACAGCAACGAGTATGTAGTGGACCATATTCCTGCATGGATGAGGAAATGGATCAATTCACGTTTCAATCAGGATGAGGCTATTATTCCGAATGGTGCGGCGTTTGATTTGGTACGCGCTTCCGTGAACTTGGTGTTGGCCGGCTTGTTGATCGTAGTGGGTACGTCTCTGAAACTTCCGTTGTCTACCACATACGTGGCGTTTATGGTGGGCATGGGTTCGTCGTTGGCCGACCGTGCATGGGGACGCGAGAGTGCCGTGTTCCGTGTGACCGGTGTGATTTCTGTGATTGGCGGATGGTTCATGACGGCCGGTGCGGCGTTCTTCCTGTGCTTCATCGTGACGTTGTTTGTGCATTTCGGTGGAGTGGTGGCCATGGTATTGCTCATTGTCGTGGTCGTGTTCATGCTTGTTCAGAATAACCGCAGCTATAAGAAGAAAATGGCGGCAGTACAGCGGGATGAGATTTTCACGGAGTTGGCGCAAACCAATGATAAGGATGAGGCTTGGGTGCTGTTGAACCGGCATATCAGTGCTTATCAATCGAAGATGGTAAAATATATATCGGGAGCTTACATGCAGACGACTTCCGGTTTGATTGCCGAAGATGTGAAAGTGTTGCGGCGGACTTTGAACCATTTGGAAGATGAACGGAAGAATTGGAAGGTAATCCGTCGGAAAGAATTAGTTGGATTACGCAAGATAGATCAGTTGCAGGCTGTGGAGAAAGATACATGGTTCCATTTGGCATGTAACAGTTGCGAACAGAGTTTATACTGCCTGAAGCGTATGTGTGAACCTTCATTAGAACACGTGGACAACAATTTCAATCCCATGCCTGAGGAATACGTGAAAGAATTCATGCCGATTCGGGAAGGGGTGGAAAAATTGATGAATGTCATTGCCGGCATGATAGAGACGAATAATTATGATAATGCGTTGCAGGTTCGGCAGTTTGGAGATGAGATGAAAGCCCAGTTGTCCCAACTCCGCAAGATTCAGCAAGACCGTATACGCAAGGGAGATATGGACAATCTGAAGATTGAATATCTTTATATGAGTACTTTGCAAGAAACACAGGAAATAATCGGCCACATGCGTCATTGGGTTCGTGCATGCCGCAGGTTCCAACAAGAAAAAGGTGTTGTAACGGTATTGTAACACGGGTTTCATATTCGTGCAACAACTAACTTGTAATTTTGCAATCGGAAAATAATAATCTAAAGCGGTAAGTCTGATGAATACAAATTACAGGATTCTCGTGGTGGACGATGAAGAAGATTTGTGCGACATCCTAAAGTTCAATCTGGAGAATGAGGGGTACGAAGTAGAAACGGCCAATTCGGCCGAAGAAGCACTAAAGATGGATTTGGCCAAGTTCCACCTTTTGCTGTTGGACGTCATGATGGGAGAAATCTCTGGTTTTAAGATGGCCAAGATGCTCAAGCAAGTGCGTGAGACTCGTGATATACCTATTATCTTTCTTACGGCACGTGATACGGAGAACGACGCTGTCACCGGATTCACTTTGGGCGCGGACGACTATATTTCCAAACCCTTTTCCTTGCGTGAAGTGCAGATGAGAATCAAGGCTGTGCTTCGTCGTACGGCACCACAACAAGCGGTGCCGGCTGCTTATATCGGTTTTAAGGAGTTGAAATTGGATTTGAACAAAAAAGAGGCCGTTCTGTGTGGTGAGGCGTTGCAGTTGACGAAGACCGAATTTGAGATTTTGCGCTTGTTGTTGGAAAATGAAGGACGTGTGTTTTCACGGGCTGAGATATTGCGTAGGATATGGAACAACGATGCCGAGGTGTTGGACCGGACGGTAGATGTGAACATAACCCGTTTGCGTAAAAAACTCGACGGATACGGAAGGTTTGTCGTCACCCGTTTGGGTTACGGATATTGTTTCGATACCTCTGTGAAAGATTGAGATGAAAAGGAAGTCATTGTCATTCAGCCAATATCTTTTTTTTTCCGTTATCGCTATTTATTGTGTTTTCGTAGCAAGTTTCTTATATTATCAGTATCACCGTGAGAAGACTCATAAGGTGGAGTTGTTGAATTCTACGCTGACCATGTTCAACGTGGATTTGTATGATCACATGGCTGATACGGCCTTTTCAGTGAAAGATTATGTGGCGCGCTATCGTATACGGCACCATCTTCAGAAACTGCGTGTCACGCTTGTGGACCGTCACGGAAAAGTGATTTTCGATAATGATATTTCCTCCGAGCATGTGAAGGATAATCACTTGGATCGTGAGGAAATACGTGAGGCTTTGGCCGTAGGGAGCGGATATTCCATCAAAAGAACTTCAGAGACTCTTGGAGAGGAATTCTTTTATTCGGCGAATTATTTTCCGGAGAAAGAGTTGTTCGTACGTAGCTCATTGCCTTACGATACGGATTTGATTGCCATGTTGAATGCCGACAAGGGTTATTTATGGTTTTCATTTTTGTTATCTGCCATTTTGTTTCTCGTCTTTTATAACTTGACAGCCCGTTTAGGGGCCATGATTACTCAGCTTCGTCTTTTTGCACGTCGGGCCGATCAGGACGAGGATGTGGATACGAATGACTTGAAGGGATTGGGAAATACCGATTTGGGGCAGATTTCACGGCATATCGTCGATATCTATACACGGTTACGCAAGGCGAAAGACGATCTTTTCCGCGAACGAGAGAAGCTTATCACGCATTTGCAGATTTCCAATGAAGGGTTGGCCATTTTCAATCCGGGCAAGGATGTGGTTTTGGCCAACGGGCTTTTCATGCAATATGTGAATTTGATATCCGACAAGAATATCGGAGGCATAGAAGAAGTCTTCCAAGTGAAAGAATTGCAGCCACTATTTGATTTTATAGCGATGTCTCGCAAGAGTTTTACGCAGGGAGACCTTAGGCAGAAGTTGTTGGTCGTGGACAAAAACGGTTATGTGTTCAACTTGTCTGTGGCTCTTTTTGTGGATAACAGCTTTGAGATTTCCATTTCTGACATTACGAAACAGGAGGAACAAGCCCGCATGAAGCAGCAGATTACACAAAATATTGCCCACGAGTTGAAGACTCCCGTGAGCAGTATTCAAGGTTATTTGGAAACGATTCTGCATAATCCGGGGCTTTCGCCGGATATGCTTAAGAAGTTTTTGGAGCGTAGCTTTGCGCAAAGCAACCGGCTGACGAACCTGTTGCAGGACATATCCACTCTGACCCGTATGACAGAGGCCGGCCAGATGATAGAGGTGACGGATGTCGATTTGGCCTCCATGATTCATAATATCGTGGCAGAACTGGCTTTGAAATTGGAAGAGAGGCAAATGACTGTGGGGGTAAATGTACCGGACAAGTTGGTGCTTCAAGGGAATTCTTCTTTGTTGTACTCCATTTTCCGTAATTTGATGGATAATGCCATTGCATACGCCGGAAACGGTACGCATGTGAATATCGTGTGTTATTCGGAAGACGAAGACGGTTATTATTTCAGTGTGAGCGACAATGGAGTAGGAGTGGCTCCCGAGCATTTGGGACGCATCTTTGAACGTTTCTACCGTGTAGACAAGGGGCGTAGCCGGAAATTAGGAGGTACGGGCCTTGGCTTGGCCATCGTAAAGAATGCCGTGCTTTTCCATGGGGGGAATATCAATGCAAAGCCTTCGGGCGGCGGGCATGGTTTGGAGTTTCTTTTCACATTGAAGAAAAGAAAGTCGTAGGTCTTCCATATTTAAGACCGTATCGTTTGGGCTGTACTTTTCCGTATACCGTTTCACATGGGGCTTGTCACGCCGATGTGCTAAGGCTTGGTTTGTCTTTCGGTTTTGAAATACTGTTTGCGGAACATGATGGGAAGGCTCATTTTGGTGTGCACGGCCTTTCCGCGTATTTTCCTTGGAGACCATACCGGCATGGCGCGGACAATGCGCAGGGCTTCCTCGTCGAGTAGGGGAGACGGACTCTTGAGGATGCGCGGTTCTACAACATGTCCGAGCGAATCAATGATGAACTGCACGTACACCCGCCCCTCGATGCCTTTCCCTTCGGCTTCTGTCGGGTAGCGCAGGTTGTCGGCAATGAACTTCATGCAGGCTTCTTCGCCCCCAGAGAATCTTGGATTTTCTACGTAATTGTCCCGAACCGGTGGGAAGCTGTTCGTGGCGTTGGCTGTGTAGGAAGTGGTCCGTGCAGATGACGGAATGCCCCACATAAGGCAAATAGTGGCGATGAAAATTGCCGGATAGGAGAACTTCATATTCGGTGATTATTTTTAACGCCTAAAGATACGAAAAAAGTCTTCAAAATCCATTGGATTTAAAGACTTTTTGTGACTCCGACAGGATTCAAACCTGTAACCTTCTGATCCGTAGTCAGATGCTCTATTCAGTTGAGCTACGGAGCCGTTCTTGTTTTGATTTCGTGTGCAAAGGTATGGCTTTTTATTTAAATGTCCAAATGTTGAAGGATATTTTTTATATGAAAATCGCTATCCTTTTCGGGGATAGCGATTTTATCTTGCTTATTCTTGCAGTGGCAAGCATGTTAGTTATTGAATCAAGTCGATGCTGCGTTTTACGAAGTTGCTTAAGGCTTCGCCTGTCAGCATACCGTTTTGCAGCAATGCCAAGTCGATAAGCTGATGTACCTTCTTGTTGTTCTTGCCATAACCGGCCAGTACGTCGTTTTTCTTTTGTTCTTCCGCACTGATGTCCTGATGGCATTTGTCCAATTCATCCTTTTGTGCCTGGTCGATCTCTTCGGGCTTTTTGCCTTCCTGCTGCTGATGGAGTACGGCCTCGCGGGCATGCAGCCCTTTCAGTTCTGCTTCAATCGGCTTTAGTTGCTCAGCTGTAGAGGTTTCGCTGTCGGCCAATACTTCCTTAATCAGGCGGTGGTCCATATTCAGTACCAGTGTGTACATATCTGGCATTTCACCATAGAACGACATGCCCGGCTGGATATGCGCCATGTCTTTCATACGACGCATGTATTCACTTTGCGTAATCATGACAGGCATACCGTTTTCTCCCATGCCTTGTGCCTCTACGTGGAATTCCGTTTTGTCCAACTTCGGCATCTGGAAATTGAAGATGGCCGAAAGGTTGGCACCCTTTTCGGAGTCCAGTTCTGTCTTGTTGGCATCCTCTTTCACGATAAGGCGGTCGATGATGTCGGCATCCACGCGGGTGAAACGGCTCTTTTCAAACTTGCGTTCCAACATGGAGACGATGGGAGTGTCCAGTTGTCCATCGAGCAGCAATACGCTGTAGCCTTTGTTCTTGGCTGCTTCGATGTAGCTGTACTGTGCTTCCTTGTTTTGGGCATACAGGTAAATCAGGTTACCTTCCTTGTCCGTCTGGTTGTCTTTAATCAGTTGCTGGTATTCTTCGAACGTGAAGTATTTGCCGTCACAATCCTTAAAGAGGGCGAAGTTCTTGGCCTTGTCATAGAAATCGTCCTGCGTCAGCATACCGTAGTTGATGAAAATCTTGATGTCATCCCATTTCTGCTCGAATTCCTTGCGGTCGTTCTTGAAGAGGCTTTGCAGGCGGTCGCTCACTTTCTTTGTGATGTAGCTGGAAATCTTCTTCACGTTGCTGTCGCTTTGCAGGTAGCTGCGGCTGACGTTCAACGGGATGTCCGGTGAGTCGATGACTCCGTGGAGCAAAGTGAGGAAGTCAGGCACGATGCCTTCCACGCTATCAGTTACGTACACCTGGTTGCAGTACAACTGGATCTTGTTACGTTGCAGTTCGATGTTGTTCTTGATTTTGGGGAAATAGAGCACGCCCGTCAGGTTGAACGGATAGTCCACGTTCAGATGAATCCAGAACAGAGGCTCGTCGCTCATCGGGTACAATTCGCGATAGAACTCCTTGTAGTCCTCGTCTTTCAAATCCGACGGTTTCTTGGTCCATATCGGGGTAGTGTTGTTGATGACGTTGTCTTCTTCCGTGTCCACCTGTTTGCCGTCTTTCCATTCCGTTTTTTTGCCGAAGGCTACAGGTACGGGCAAGAAACGGCAGTACTTGCGAAGCAACTCCTCAATCTTGTTCTTTTCCAAGAACTCTTTGCAGTCGTCGTCGATGTACATGATGATGTCCGTTCCGCGGTCGGCTTTTTCTGTTTCTTCTATTTCATAGGAAGGGCTTCCGTCACAGCTCCATTTCACGGCCTTTGCCCCTTCTTGATAACTCTTGGTCACGATTTCCACTTTCTTGCTCACCATGAAAGAAGAGTAGAAGCCCAGACCGAAGTGGCCGATGATGGCGTTGGCATCCTCTTTGTATTTATCCAAGAAGTCGTTGGCACCGGAAAACGCGATTTGGTTGATGTATTTGTCTATTTCTTCTTCTGTCATACCCAACCCCCTGTCGCTCACCGTGATGGTGCCATTGTCCTTGTCCACTTTGACACTGACTTTCAGTTCGCCCGTTTCGCCCTTGAAGTCTCCTTTGTTGGCCAATGTTTTCAACTTCTGCGTGGCGTCTACGGCGTTCGACACGATTTCACGGATAAAGATTTCATGATCGCTGTACAAGAACTTTTTGATGACGGGGAATATGTTCTCGGTCGTTACCCCAATGTTTCCTTTTTGCATGATATTTATTGCTTTTATTGTATGAAATTATCTTCTGTTCGGCTTTTTGAAAGCCACTGATGAAGAAACAAAAAAAGTGCCAGACGAAAACATCGTCCGGCACTTTAACATATATTTATTGTTATTCTTGGGCAAGGCCATGCGTGATCTGGAGTTTGTCTCCCTCGGCGGCACGTACGGTCAGGATTTCGCCATCCCGTAGTTCGTCGTTGATGACCAGTTCGCAGATGGCATCCTCCAGATAAGTCTGCAAGGCGCGTTTCAACGGACGCGCCCCATATTGTACGTCGTATCCTTTGCGGGCAAGGAACTCCTTGGCATCCTCTGCCGTTTCCAACGTATAGCCCATTTCCTTCACGCGCTTTACGATGGGTTTAAGCTCGATGTCTACGATACGTTTGATGGCCTCCAAGTCCAGTTGGTCGAAATTGATAATGTCGTCCAGGCGGTTCAGGAACTCCGGTGCAAACTGTTTGTGCAACGCCTTCTGGATGACCTCGCGGCCATATTTCTTGTCGGCAACCGATGTGTCCGGACGGCTGAACCCGATGCCCTTGCCGAAATCCTTCAACTGGCGTGTCCCGCAGTTCGATGTCATGATGATGACCGTGTTCCTGAAATCCACCGTCGTGCCGTTGCTGTCCGTCAGTCGTCCTTCGTCCATCACCTGCAACAAGATGTTGAACACGTCGCTATGTGCTTTTTCCAACTCGTCGAGGAGTAGGATGGAGTAGGGCTTGCGGCGCACTTTTTCCGTCAACTGTCCACCTTCTTCATGTCCCACATATCCCGGAGGAGCCCCCACCATACGGCTCACGGTGTGCTTCTCCATGTATTCGCTCATGTCGATGCGTATCAGGGCGTCGGCACTGCCGAACATGTATTCGGCCAACTTTTTGGCCAAGTACGTCTTGCCTACTCCCGTAGGCCCGAGGAACATGAACGCCCCGATGGGTTTGTTCGGGTCTTTCAGTCCCACGCGGCCGCGTTGGATGGAGCGCACCAACTTGTCGATGGCCTCGTCCTGTCCGATGACTTCCCGTTTCAGGTTGATGGCCATGTCCTTCAGCTTGTGCCCTTCGGCCTCACCCATGCGCTGTACAGGGATGCCTGTCATCATGGATACCACTTCGGCTATCTGGTCTTCATCCACAATGACCCGTTCGCGGCTGAGTTTCTCCTCCCATGCCGCTTTCATGCGGTTCAGTTCCTCCTGCAAGTTGGCTTCCTGGTCACGGTAGTCGGCAGCCAGTTCAAAATTTTGGTTCTTTACCGCCTCGTTCTTCAAGGCATGTACGGCATCGATGCGCTTTTCCTGTTCCTCCATCTCTTTCGATACGGGAGAGTGGGTGATGTGTATGCGCGACCCGGCTTCGTCCAACGCGTCGATGGCTTTGTCCGGGAAGCAACGGTCGGAAACGTAACGCTCCGTGAGCCGCACGCAGGCACGGATAGCCTCGGGCGTATAGCGCACATTGTGGTGGTCTTCGTAACGTTCCTTGATATTATCCAGTATCTGTACAGTTTCCTCCGGAGTGGTCGGTTCCACCATGACTTTCTGGAAACGGCGTTCCAAAGCACCGTCTTTTTCGATGCTTTTCCGGAATTCGTCCGTGGTCGTAGCCCCGATGCACTGTATCTCTCCCCGTGCCAGTGCGGGTTTCAGCATATTGGCCGCGTCCATGCTGCCCGGTGCCGAACCGGCACCGATAATCGTGTGAATCTCGTCGATGAAAAGAATCACGTCCGGATTCTTTTGCAGTTCGGTGAGGATGCTGCGGATGCGTTCTTCAAATTGCCCGCGATACTTCGTGCCGGCCACTACGGCCGCCATGTCCAAGGCTATCACGCGTTTGTCGAACAGGATGCGCGATACCTTTTTCTGTACGATGCGCAAGGCCAGTCCTTCCACGATGGCCGATTTGCCCACGCCCGGTTCACCTATTAATATAGGGTTGTTCTTTTTCCGCCGGCTCAGGATTTGCGACACGCGTTCTATTTCTTTTTCACGGCCCACCACCGGGTCCAGGATACCGTCTTGGGCGGCGCGTGTCAGGTCGGTACCGAAATTGTCCAAAACCGGCGTGTTGTTGGCCGATTTCCTCTGCGGTTGCGCCGTCTGCGTGGCCGTGCTGCCCTGTTCGTTCATCGGGTTTCCCGTTGAGGATTTGTTTTCATATTCGTCTTCCTCTTCCTCGTCCGGAAAACCGAAACCGGACTGGATGTCCGATTTTTCCGTTTTCTGTGTGAGCAGGTTCAGGATGTCTGTATAATGGATGCTGTTTTCCTCTAAGATACGGCATGCATTGTTGTCTTTTTCTTTCATAATGGCTAAAAGTATGTGTTCGGTGTCGGCCACCTGGGCTTTCAGCATGCGTGCTTCGAGCAGGCAAAGGCGCATGATTTTGGAAGCCTTTTCGTTCAAAATGATTTCATGGTCCTCGTCCGGCATTTCCTGCATGGCGGAACCTTGTATGGATTGCTCTGCGCGCAGTTTCACCGAACGGAAGTCCAGATTGAGCAAGCGGAGAATTTGGATGGCCTTGCCTTCCCCGTCCCTGATCAGCCCGAGTAAAAGGTGTTCCGGAGCCACACATTCATTGTGCAGCCGCTGCGCCTCCTCCTTGCTGTAGATGAGTACTTCTGAAATCTTGGGTGAAAATTGATTGTTCATGCTATGCAAATTCCTTCTGATTAATGACTCTGATGGCAAAATTAACTATATTATTGGAACTACAATACAAAACGCATGCCAAAAATGCTCAGAACACATTAAGTTTTTCTAAAAAGCGGAGAGGGGGAGTGGCTTTAGTATTTATTGTGCGAGTGAAAGGAAAGAGGTGGACAGGGATGATTTTTCAAGCTCTAACAGGAAACTTTTGGCTGCGAGCCCGCCGCCATATCCTGTAAGCGTGTGGCCTCTGCCGACCACCCGATGGCAAGGGACGATGATGGAGATGGCGTTCGCCCCGTTGGCGTTGGCTACGGCGCGTACGGACTTGGGCATTCCGAGCTGCGTTGCCATGTCGCCGTAAGACAGGATTTCCCCGTAGGGGATTTCCAATAACTTCTGCCACACTTTTTTTTGAAAGTCCGTGCCTGTGAATAACAGCGGAAGGTCGAACGCCGTGCGTTTCCGTCCGAAATATTCATCCAACTGCCGGGAGGCTTCCTGGATGATGTCGGATGTCCGTTCTTCATATCGGGCTTCCAGTAATGTTTGCAGTCTCCGGTCTACCCGTCCCGGATGTTTCTCTTCCACCCAGTTGCAGAGGCACAGGTGGTTTCTCCATGAGCCGAGCATCAGCTCTCCACACGGGGAGTGATAGCGTTGTATCAGAATCGAATGGCTTGTATTCATGTATTTTTTATTTGTGGTTTGCGGGTCGTATGTTGGGCAGGAACGTGGCGATGATGCCCAATAGGGGCAGGAGCGTACTGGTCCTGAAGATGAATTCGATGCTCGTACGGTCGGCTAGCCAACCGAAGAATGCGGAACCGATGCCGCCCAGACCGAACATCAGCCCGAAGAAGAGGCCTGAAATCATGCCGACTTTGTCCGGTTTCAGGTCGGTGGCGTACACCAATATGGCAGAGAAGGCCGAAGCGATGACCAGACCTACGATGATGGCCATGGCGATGGTCCAGTACAGGTTGAGGTATGGCAGTGCGAGCGTGAAAGGAGCCGCGCCGAGGATGGAGAAAAGTATGACATGTTTCCGCCCGTAGCGGTCGCCGAGGAAGCCGCCCAACAACGTGCCGACGGCCAATGCGGCAAGGAAGGCGAACAGGCTGAACTGCGATTCCTGTACCGTGATGCCGAATTTCTCGATGAGGAAGAACGTGAAGTAACTGGTCATGCACGAAATGAAGAAGTATTTCGAGAAAATCATGACGACCAGGATGGCCAATGCCTTGCGCACGGTGGTTTCCGGCAAGTTGCAGGATGTGGTACGGCTTGTGCGGGCGGACGACCGCATCCGGCTTAGCTTCAGGCTGTACCAGTATCCTATCCTTACGAGCAGCGTGGCGGCGAGCAGTGCGGCTGCGGCGAACCATCCCACGGCGTGCTGGCCGTAGGGGATGAGGATGAGTGCGGCAAGCAGCGGCCCGATGGCACTTCCGCCGTTCCCGCCCACTTGGAATATGGATTGCGCCAGGCTTTTCCTGCCTCCAGAAGCCGTCTGCGCCACACGCGAGGCTTCGGGGTGGAACACCGAGGAGCCGCAGCCGATGACGGCCACGGCCAACAGGATGGCCGCGAAACCGGAAGCCACGGCCAACAAGAGCAATCCTGCTAGCGTGAAGCACATTCCGGTGGATAAGGAGTAGGGTTGTGGGTGGCTGTCGGCATAACGTCCCACAAAGGGTTGCAGCACGGAGGAGGTCAGTTGGAAGACGAGCGTGATAAGCCCGATTTGGGCGAACGTGAAGCCGAAGTTGTCCTTCAGCAGCGGATACATGGCCGGGATGACCGACTGTATCATGTCGTTCAGCAAATGGCAGAAACCGATGGAGAACAGTATCATGTAGGCCGTACCTTCTTTGATGTCGGGGTGGCCTTTTACTTTGTCCAGAATTTGTTTCATTGATATGACGGTTTGAATGCCGCAAAGTTATGCTTTTCTTTTCAAACGGCCAACGGGAGGATGTTTTTGACCGGGGCTTTTCCGTTTTCCTGTCCGTGGCTTTTTCCGGTTTTGGAAGTTTGAAAGGTGAAATGGGGATTGATGTGGCAAAAAGTAAGCATTCCGGCCCGTATGGGGATGCGAATGAGAAACGGAAAAGTCCGTTGCAGCCATTTTTTTCTTTGGCTTTTTTAATTTTATTAGCAATACGGCCTTGCTTTTTGCCTTTTTGAAGCAAAATTAAGAATCACTCTAAGCCAAACTTTTTTCCGTTCTCTGCAAGAAACATTTTTTTTCTCCGCAAAGCTTTTCGTAAATGTCCGCAAGGCGGTGCGGAATCGGGCTGCAAGCGGTGTGCGGAAGAGGGAAAAACGTCTTTTTTTCTTCTCTTTGGTAATCGTGTGTGGTCAAAATCCGGATGACACGGCGTGTGGAAAGTGCTGTTTGCGGCTTACGTGCGTGGTGTGCCTGTGCGCAAGGTCTGCTTTTTTGTCGTGCAAAAAGTAACCGGAAGAGGCTTTGTGGCTGACAAAAAAGTTTCTGTGGAATGCGCGAGAATCGTTTTTTCCGGTCCACGCCTGTCCGTACGTCCAAATTCGGCCATCCTGCAAGGGGTGGATTGACAAATTGCAAAATGGCAGTTCCCGTCTTCATGTTACGTTTCGGGTGAAATCCGGTTTGCGTTTAAAAGAAATGAAGATAATACTTTTTTACCTAAATTACAATGCTTCAAAAGGTTATAGATAGTGAAAAAAGCTATATTTGCAAAGTCCGGCAGAACTGGGAAAACGCCGGACATAGGGAAGGCTTTTGCAGCGTCCTGACCGGCAGGGCGCATGGCAACAAGCTTCAAGCCTTTCCCATATAAATAAGGAAATTTGATAAAAACAAGCTGAATTCGGAAGCTTATAGGCGTTGAAAATAAAAAAACATGAGAGATTTAAGAATGTGGGCGTATTGCCTTTTGGGACTGCCCGTGTTGGCTTGTGGGCCATCAAAAAACAACCCCGGAAATGATGCTGGGGCGAAGGATTCCGTGCTGGTGGAAAACGTAGTGGAAAAGCAAGAAACGGACTTGACGGACGACCCGCAGAAATTGGCGGACTTTGCCGTGGAATGTTTCAGGACCAACGAGCGTGAGAAATTGCTGCCATACGCGACGGAAAGATGCAAAGGCCGTCTGAATGAAGACATGGCAATCGAGGCACAAATGAAGGACGACAGGGGCATCAGGGAGATGCGTGAACGGTTGCTGTCTACAAGTTACACTTGTTCCCAAGTGAGCGACATGGGTAGCACGGGCAAGCTTATGAAGTATTCCAGCAATCCTTCGAAGTATGACATGAAAGTATTGCTCGAACAACAGGACGGCAGATGGTTGGTGGATCATGTGGGGCCGGACAGGTAATCAAAATCAGAATCGGACAGCGATGAAAAGTAAGGTTTTCATATCGGCTTTGGCCGTGGTGATCGCATGCTTTCCGGAGCCTGCCGAGGCGCAATTCTTTAAGAAGTTGGGGAAGGCCTTGGAACAGGTAGAAAAGAAAGTGGACAAGGTTTTGGGCACAGGCGCAGAGGCAGGCACGGCGGAAGGAGACGCGGCGGGGACGGTGGCTCCCGACGGGACGACCGTGTCCAACAACCTGAAAGGTTTTGCAGTAGACTACAAGGGCGTGACGTGGCAGGAAGATTTCTGCGGGTTGGATTTTGTCATTACGAACAAAGGTGATAAGACCGTGCGCGTCTATTCGTTCGACAAGATGAAGGCGTTCGGTGCGGACGGGGCGGAATATGCCGGCCGTAGCATCGTGGGCAATGCCGTGACCTCGTTGGGCAACGGGGATTTCGATTTCGAACCCGGCGTGCCGGTGAAGTGCGTCTACGCACTTTTCGACGTGCCGGGACAAGGCACGAAGATGAGCCTGTGCCAGTTGAGGCTCACCACGTTCGACAACGGTTACCACGACAGCTTCGTGGAGTTCCGCAACGTGCCTCTTCCGCCCAAGCTCGCGACGGTATCTACGCCTTTTAAAGGTGTCTGGACATTGGGTGGCACGAACCTGGAGGGCAAGCTTATCTTGGACTTCCCCGGCAAGTCGGTAGACGGGATGGATGCCTTGAGCAACGGCATCAAATGCTACGGCACGGTGTATGTGGGCTACGGTAGCGGTGCGTCGCTGCAAGTCGACGAATGTTCCATCATCTCGTGGAAGGGAGAAGGAAACAAGGCTACGGTGGAGTTTGTCGGCGGTCGTGACGGCAATACCTATCAGGCTGTGATGACTTATGCTCCGTCGGACGGGACAATCAGTTTCAGCGAAATACGGATAGTTCGGGAAGAAGGCATGGCAGAATGCTTCGTTTCTGAAGATTTGGTGTTTGAGAAATAGGCCGGCGTGGCTAGGATGAGAGGCCGTGGGTGTTCAGTATGCCTGCGGCCTTTTTACTTTTTCTTTGCTTTTTCTGGCTTTGTCTTTTCTGGGTAAACCATTAATTTTTGGCCGTTTTCTTTCGTATTCTCTCAAAAAGTAGTAATTTTACATGCTTTTTGGCAAGTGGTATTTATAATAGTAACAGATATAAATAATGTTAGACCAAGACAGAATAATAAAGGTGAACATTGAAACCGAGATGCGTAAATCGTATATCGACTATTCAATGTCCGTAATCGTATCCCGTGCTTTGCCTGATGTGCGCGACGGATTTAAACCTGTGCATCGCCGCATTCTCTATGGAATGAGGGAATTGGGTAACACGCACGACAAACCATATAAGAAATGCGCCCGTATTGTAGGAGAAGTGTTGGGTAAGTATCATCCGCATGGAGATTCTTCCGTTTATGGCGCATTAGTGCGTATGGCACAAGAATGGAGCATGCGTTATACGTTGGTGGACGGTCAGGGAAACTTCGGTTCCGTCGATGGGGATAGTGCTGCTGCCATGCGTTATACAGAGGCTCGCCTGCAGTTGATGGGCGAAGCGATGATGGATGACTTGGAAAAGGAAACCGTGGACATGATGAACAACTTCGACGACACGTTGAGGGAACCCACGGTTATGCCGACAAAAATACCGAACTTGTTGGTAAACGGTGCCAGTGGTATCGCAGTGGGAATGGCCACTAACATCCCCACGCATAATTTAGGAGAAGTCATTGATGCCTGTGTGGCTTATATAGACAACCGCGACATCGACATCGACGGGCTGATGGAGCATGTCAAGGCTCCTGATTTCCCTACCGGGGGCTTTATTTACGGCATGCAGGGCGTGCGCGAAGCCTACGAGACGGGACGCGGACGTGTGGTCATGCGCGCACGGGCTGAGATAGAGCCGGGAGAGAATCATGACAAGATTGTCATTACGGAGATTCCTTACGGGGTAAACAAAGCGGAGCTGATCAAACAGATTGCCGATTTGGTAAACGAAAAGAAGATTGAAGGCATCAGCAATGCCAATGACGAATCCGACCGTGAAGGCATGCGTATCGTGGTGGACGTGAAACGCGACGCCAACGCAAATGTCGTGTTGAACAAATTGTTCAAGATGACCCCGTTGCAGACGAGCTTCAGCGTGAATTGCATCGCTTTGGTGAAAGGGCGTCCGCGTTTGTTGTCCCTGAAGGATTGTATCTCTAACTTTGTGAACCATCGTCATGATGTGGTCATCCGTCGGACGCAGTATGATTTGCGCAAGGCGGAAGAACGTGCCCATATTTTGCAAGGTTTGATTATTGCGAGTGACAACATCGACGAGGTCGTGCATATTATCCGCAGCGCCCAGAATCCGCAGGCCGCCATCGAAGGTTTGATGAGCCGTTTCGAGTTGGACGAGGTGCAGGCCAAGGCCATCGTGGAGATGCGTCTGCGTCAGTTGACCAACTTGATGCAGGAACAGTTGCGCAACGAATACGATGAACTGTTGAAACAAATCGAATATTTCAAACAGATACTGAGTGATGAAGACCTTTGCATGAAAGTAATCAAGGATGAATTGATTGAGGTCAAAGAACAGTTCGGTGACGAGCGGCGTTCGGAAATCGTATATTCGAGCGAAGAATTCAATCCTGAAGATTTTTATGCTGACGACGAGATGGTCATTACCATCAGCCACATGGGATACATCAAGCGTACGCCTTTGGCTGAGTTCCGGGCGCAGGCCCGTGGCGGCGTGGGCAGCAAGGGAACGAGCACGCGTGATACGGACTTCGTGGAATACATCTATCCTGCCACGATGCACAACACGATGCTCTTCTTCACGCAGAAAGGGCGCTGTTTCTGGATGAAAGTATATGAAATACCGGAAGGTGCCAAGAACTCTAAGGGACGTGCCATCCAAAATATGTTGAATATAGACCCGGATGACGCTATCAATGTTTGTTTGCGTATCAAGAACCTGAACGATGCGGAATTTTGCCGTTCGCATTATGTGGTGTTCTGCACGAAGAACGGTATCATCAAGAAAACCTGTTTGCAGGAGTATTCCCGTCCGCGTGCGAATGGTGTCAATGCCATTACGATTCGTGAAGACGACCGTGTCATCGGTGTGCGCCTGACCAATGGCGAGAATGAAATCATCATCGCCAACCGGAACGGTCGTGCCATTCGTTTCCACGAAAGCAAAGTGCGTGCCATGGGACGTACGGCTACTGGTGTGAGAGGTATGACTATCGACGAGGACGGTAGCGACGAAGTGGTAGGCATGGTATGTGTGAACGACCCGCAGACGGAAACCATTATGGTGGTCAGCGAGCAAGGCTATGGCAAACGTTCGGACATAGAGGATTATCGTGTGACGAACCGGGGGGCGAAGGGTGTGAAGACACTGAACATCACGGAGAAAACCGGTAAGTTGGTGGCTATCAAAGTCGTGACGGACGAGAACGACCTGATGATTATTAACAAGAGCGGTATAACGATACGTTTGAAAGTGGCTGATGTCCGTATTATGGGACGTGCCACGCAAGGTGTCCGTTTGATTAATCTTGAGAAGCGCAATGACCAAATCAGTAGCGTATGCAAGGTACAGACGGAGGACGAAGAAGAAGAGACGGAAATGTTGAGTGACGGTGTGGCTCCGGTAATGGATGAGTTGGAAGGCAGTTCTGATGCATCGGTTTCAGAGTCCCGTGACGAAGAGACTGAAACGAATGAATGAGTTTAAAACTTTTAATTTATAAAGTTATGAATAAATACGTATTATCAATTGCATTGCTGGTTGCTTCAACCGGTGCTTTCGCGCAGAACAGACTGGTGAAAAAAGCTCAGGGATTGATTAACAACAATCAAATAGAGGAAGCCCAGACGTTGTTGACCGAAGCTTTGAACAGCGGAGAAACCAAAGACATGGCTTTGGCTTGGGATGTTCAGGGAGATTTGTACCAAAGGCTTTTTGCAGATGAACTGAACAAAGCGGCTGCTCACCAGCCTTTGGATACGGCAAAGTTTGCTAAAAACCTGTATGCTTGTCTGGACGCATACGAAAAATGCAACGAGTATGACGAGAAAAAGGAATATGCGGAAAAGAACAAAGGCAACTTGATGAAGTTCCGTACTTTCTTGATGTACGTCGGTCAGTTTGACTTCCAAAATCAGAATTTTGCGGGAGCTTATAAAGCATACGATGCATGGTTGACTTATCCGCAGAATCATAAACTGGTGGCTGATGAACCGAAGGTGTTGAACGATAGTGTGTTTGACAAAAATCAGGTAGCTTATTATGCCTGTCTGGCAGCTTACCAGGGTAAGGATTTCGATAAGGTCGCTACTCATTTGGAAGAGGCATTGAAGTATGACAAGGAAGCCAAGACGGTAAAGCAGTTACATTTGATGACACTTCTGGAAAAGGGTGATACGGCCCAATGGATTGACGCTTCGAAGAAGTATGCAGCAGCAGATGAAGTGATAGCCCAGAATTTGTTGGCTTATTACACCGAAAAGAAGAATGATGCGGCTTCGTTGGAGTTTGCCAACAGTCTTTTGGCTGCCGACCCTAACAACAAGATTGCCAATTATTCAAAAGGTGTAGTATTGTTTGGTCAGGAGAAATTCGAGGAAGCCCTTCCGTTCTTTGAGAAGAGTACGGAGATAGATCCTACTTTTACGGATGCTTATTACAATGCCGGTGTATGTTGCTGTAATACAGGATATGGCATCAATGAAGCAATCGGTAAAACTAAAAATCTGAAGAAAGATGAATACGATGCTAAAATCGCGCAAGTGAAAGATTGGTATAAGAAAGCAGAACCGTTCTTCCTGAAAGTCAAGGAACTTGAGCCTGACAATCCGCAAAGGTGGGCTTCGCGTCTGAAGACGGTGTATTACATTACCGGGGAGAAGGCTAAAGAAGCAGAGATGGATACTTATCTCAAGTAATCGGTAGGAGATAATGACAAAGTAAGAAAGAATTGGGGTGGTGTTCAATGAAAGTGTGGGCATCACCCTTTTGTTTTATATAGGATGAGTAGATTGAGTTTTTGGGCAACGGTTTGTATGTTCGGGGTTTGTTGTCAGACGTCGGACGGTGCCAATGTGGTTCGTGAAGCGCGTAAAACCATTAAGAACGCCAGATACGAGGAGAACGGAGATGAGGCCAAGAAGGTAAGGGAGCGGTTGGATGCCGCAGAGAAGAGCCTGATGGATGCGCTGTCCGGCGAGAAAAAAGTGGTGAAGCGTGCAGAACTTTATTATACGGCGGCATTGGTGCAGTGCAGGTTGAATGACATTGAAAATGAAAAAATCTATTTGAAACGTGCGTACGATACGGTGCTTTATTATAATAGTATCTACAATGCCTATAAATATTTCGAGAAATGTGATTCCGTAGAGTTGTCTTCAGAGTACAAAGGGCGTTTCAAGTTCCGTTCGTCTGTTCGTAAGAGGCTGTTGGAACATCGTGCCAATTTATTGAATGGCGGACGCTTCTATTTGAGAAAGAAGAATTATACGGAAGCATTCCGGTTCTTGGATTTATATTTGTCTTCGGCCGAATATCCGGCATTGAAGAGTGACTTCTTGAATCAGACGGATACGATGTATTCCCGTGTGGCCTATTGGATTATAGCCACGGGATACCATATCGGGGCCTACGACGGCGTGATACGTTATGCTCCGACGGCTTTGCGTTACTCCAAGAACCAACAGTATGTGCAGGAGTATCTTTGTAGGTCGCACTTGGCTTTGAATGATACTGCAGCTTGGGTGAAGGAATTGAAAAGGGGGATTGTGAACTTCCCTGACCATACATATTTTTTCACCAGTTTGCAGGAGTTTCTGAACCGTAAGGGGAAATACGACGAAGCGTTGTTGTTTGCAGACCGGATGATACAATACGACCCGAAGAATGCTTTGTTCTGGTATGCAAAGGCATTGGTGTACATGCGTAAAGATGACTATAAGAATTGTATAGCTAATTGTGATGTGGTTCTGACTTTGGACAGCATGAATATTGAGGCCAATTATTTTAAGGGGCTGGCTTATTGCAATATGGCCAAGGCTTCTTCCGATGCGATGAAAAAATCAGAGTTGAAAAGTGTTGCATATCGGAAATACAGAAAGGAAATGATGACGTATTACGCATTGGCAGAGGAGCCTTTGGAACAGGTGCGTCGGTTGTCTCCGGACAAGGCTTCCCGTTGGGCGCCTTTGTTGTATCAAGTTTACCTGAATCAGAACAAGGGAGCGGAATTCGATGAAATGGAACGTATTATACGGGATATAAAGAAACCGGAAAAATAATATGGAAAGATTAAAGATATATATGGCTCCTTTGCAGGGGCTTACGGAGGCTCCTTACCGCAATGCTTTTGAGAAACACTTCGGTGGAGTGGATGTGTATTACACACCTTTCATCCGTTGGGAGCACGGTGGCCTGAGAAGAAAGGATGTACGTGATTTGCATCCGGATGCAAACAAAGTGGGGCATCTTGTTCCTCAAATCATAGCGGCTTCGGCCGAAGAGGCAGAGCTGATTCTGGATCAGGTAGTCTCCTATGGATATCAGGAGGTGGATTTAAATATGGGGTGCGCTTTTCCCATGTTGGTGAAAAAGGGAAAGGGGTGCGGTCTCCTGCCTGAACCTGAACGGGTGAGAGGATTGTTACAGGTCGTGGAACGCTATCCGGACATCTCTTTTTCCGTAAAAATGCGTTTGGGATATGAGAATGCGGCAGAGTGCATGGAGCTTCTTCCTGTGTTGAATGAGACTCATTTGTCCCGGGTGGTGGTGCATGCAAGAACAGGGCG
The DNA here is from genome assembly GCF_986071375.1 of Paraprevotella sp. Lineage (NCBI taxonomy): Bacteria > Pseudomonadati > Bacteroidota > Bacteroidia > Bacteroidales > Prevotellaceae > Paraprevotella > Paraprevotella sp. The sequence continues at coordinate 135,974 of NZ_CFQRNQ010000002.1, forward strand.
GCAGCAATATAAGGGGGTATGCGACCGTGAGGCTTTTCTTCGTTTTGCCCGTGAATGCCGTCATCCGGTAGTTTATAACGGCGATGTCACGACGGTAGAGTTTCTTAGTGAATTACAGCGGGGAATGCCCTTTTTGGAAGGCGTCATGATGGGACGCGGGTTGTTGGCAGCTCCTTGGGTAGCTATCGAATACCGTGAGGGCGCGGCATGGAGCATGGAGCGAAGGATGTCCTCTTTGAGGGCATTGCATGCGGATTTGTTGGACCATTATGCCCGCACGCTCGAAGGAGGCGAGAAGCAACTGCTGACGAAGATGAAATCCTTTTGGGAATATATGTATCCCGGAGGCGACCGTAAATGCCGCAAGAAGATTCATAAGGCACAGAAAGTGGCGGATTATACACAAGCCGTTTTCCAACTTTTGAGCGGATATTAAAATTGTTATCGAAATCATTAATCTTATTTCATGAAAAGAACTTTGTTTATAGGCATGTTGGGTTTTTTTGCGCTGATGAGTGGTTATGCCCAACAAGGCGAGGGTGCCCGTAAAGGGCGCGTAGTGCGCGAACCGTTGGTACATGACCCTGTCATGGCGAAAGAAGGGGATACATATTATCTTTATTCCACTGGACATAACGTTTCGTCTTTCTCGTCGAAAGACTTATCCGAATGGACAATCCGGCACGGTGTTTTTCCGGCTCCCCCGCAGTGGGCAATGGACAGTATCCCAGAGTATAAAGGGCATACGTGGGCACCGGATATCATTTATTATAAGGGGAATTATCATCTCTTTTATTCTTGTTCCGCTTTCGGAAAGAACACTTCTGCCATTGGCCATGCCTATCGCAGTACTTTGAGTCCGGCATCTGACGAACCGTGGACGGATACCGGCGCGGTTATCGTGTCGCATTCCCATGACAACTTTAATGCCATCGACCCGAACATCGTCGTAGACGAAAAGGGAGACCCTTGGATGGCATTCGGATCCTTTTGGGGAGGTATCCAATTGGTACGGTTGACCGAGGATTTGACTTCTACTTTGAAACCGGAAAAATTGTACACAATATGCACACGCCAGTTCGAGGGGGCTTCCGACATACCTTCGTGTCCCGTAAATTCCGTCGAGGCCCCGTTCATCTTTAAGCATGGCGGTTATTATTATTTGTTTGTGTCCTATGATTTCTGTTGCCGGGGGCTGAAGAGCGATTATAAGGTTGTGGTGGGCCGTTCCGCCCGGGTGACCGGCCCTTATGTGGATAAAGACGGAAGGGAACTGACGCGAGGCGGAGGAAGCCTGGTCGTAGACTATAGTGATGAATTTGTGGCCATCGGGCATAGTGCGGCTTATCATTTCGATGGAAAAGATTATTTCATGGCCCATGGTTACAGCCGTTCGGATGATGGAGCCAGTAAATTATTTTTTCGGGAAATGACATGGGATGAAGAGGACTGGCCGCTTGTTTCTGCAGAGTGAAAAAAGCCTTGGGTCAATCTCAGGAGAATGAGAAATCGTTCGGCTGAGATTGATTTTCCGTCTTCCTCTTGTTTTTTCGTCAGTTTGCCGTGTCACTTTTTTTGCTTAAAAGATTTGGATTGTATTCCATTTTTAGTACCTTTGCGAAATAGATGAAAAAAACGTATAGCTATGAAGCTTAGGATAAAAGGGTATATTGGAGCGTTAATGATGGTGTGTGTGTGCGCAGCCTGCGAGGACGATACGGACAAGGGAGGTCCTGACGCGGACCAACCCAAAGAAGCCACATACCTTTTATATATGGTAGGGCAGAACGATTTGAAACAGTATTTGAATGCCAACATCAGTGATATGAAAATCGGATACGGTAAATCCGACATCAATGCCAATGTGTTGGTGTATGCCGACATCAGTTCGGTGCCGACATTATACCTGATAGGGAAAGACAATAGCGGAAAAGTGCAGCAGACGACTGTGAAGACTTATCCCAACCAGTATTCGGTGGACCCGGAAGTGATGAAGGAAGTCATCAATGATGTCTTTACGTTGTATCCGGCCCAACGAAAAGGCGTTGCGTTCTCTTCTCATGCCAACGGCAGCCTTTATACGCCGGATACGGTAAGAAAGCGTGCTTTCGGAGATGAAGAAAATGGCTACAGCATGAATATTACGGATATACGTGAGGCTCTTGAGGGGTGTCCGTATATGGATATGGTCATGTTCGACGCTTGTTTGATGGCCAATATGGAGACGGCGTATGAGCTGAAAGACCGGGCGCATTATTTCCTTGCGGCTCCCAACTCCATTCCGGCAGAGGGATTCCCTTATGACAAGGCTTTACCCTATCTGCTGAAGATGGATGCGGCCGGGTTGGCACGTGCTGCCCAGACTTATATGAAACATTTCCAGAATAACGATGTGGAGTGGGATGATTTCGTATCCATCAGTGTTTCAGATCTTTCGCAGATGGATGCCTTGGCCTTGTATATGGATTCTTTGTTTCAGGATGAGGCAGTGCAGTATCATTTGATGAAGGTGGACCGTGACGGTTTACAGATGTTCGAGACGGGCTTTCCATTATATGATTATGGAGAATGGGTGGACAGTGTAGGGCTTTCGAGTCCTTACGTCCCGAAAATCAGGAATATTTTGGACGAGGCGGTGGTTTATAAAGATCATGGTGATTACAGTACGGTAAACGATTATACCGCGATGCCGGAAATCCCGATAAAGGATGGCGCGTTTAGCGGTTTGAGTACCTATGTGCCCCCGAAGGTATCTCAGCTTTTGCAACCGGGTTATGATATGTTGATGATGCGGTTTTTCACTTCTTTGAAATGGTACCGCGATGCAGGTTTCTGGCGCGTGCCGCTTTACAATATATTTGAACCGGAGGCTGAAGAATAAGCCAATCCCCGTCAGATGTCCGATGGGATTTTTCAATGTTTTGCACAAATATGCGGTTTAAGTGCAAAATTAGTTGTATCTTTGCTCCCGATAACGAAGAATATAATTTTTATTAGATTACTATTATGGCTTATAACTTGTTAAAAGGCAAGCGTGGTATTATTTTCGGTGCGTTGAATGACGCTTCTATTGCTTGGAAAGTGGCAGAGCGTGCTTCGGAAGAAGGGGCGCAGATTGTGTTGACCAATACCCCGGTGGCCTGCCGTATGGGTACGATTGACGAATTGGCGAAAAAGACCAATGCAACGATAATTCCTGCCGATGCAACTTCAGTGGACGATTTGGAGAAGCTCTTTGCGCAGGCACAAGAGGTGATGGGAGGCAAAATCGACTTCGTGCTTCATTCCGTGGCTATGAGCGTGAACATGCGCAAGAAGCGTACGTATGACGATTTGGATTACGGCTTCCTGAACAAGACGTTGGATATTTCCGCCATTTCGTTCCATAAAATGATTCAGACGGCCAAAAAATTGGATGCCATCAATGAAAACGGTTCTATTTTGGCGTTGAGTTATGTGGCGGCACAACGTACTTTCTTCGGCTATAACGATATGGCAGATGCAAAGTCGTTGTTGGAATCCATCGCCCGCAGCTTCGGTTACATTTATGGGCGCGAGAAAGGAGTCCGTGTCAATACGATTTCCCAGTCTCCGACCTTTACGACCGCTGGCGGCGGCATCAAGGGTTTCGACGGTTTGTATGATTTCAGCGACCGCATGTCTCCTTTGGGCAATGCCAGTGCGGACGAATGTGCGGATTATTGCGTGGTGATGTTCTCCGATTTGACGAAAAAGGTTACGATGCAGAATCTTTATCACGACGGAGGCTTCTCCAGTATGGGTATGTCTCTGCGAGGTATGACGCAATACGAGAAATCGTTTATTGATGAAAACCGTGACGAAAACGGCAAGATTATCTACGGATAAGTGGTATAGCATATATTATTGATAGAAATACAGTCTGTTATTCAGCAAATTTTCTTATATTTGCGCCTTTGAATAACAGACTGTTTCTTTTACGGAGCAATTATCCCGAATTAAAGATTATGAGTAAAACGATTATTACAGTAGTAGGAAAAGATGCGGTAGGCATCATTGCAAAGGTTTGCACGTACTTGGCAGAGAACAAGGCAAACATTTTGGATATATCCCAAACCATTGTACAAGAGTATTTTAATATGATGATGATAGCAGACTTGTCTAAGGTGGAAAAGCCTTTTGAAGTGTTGGCGAACGAGTTGGCCGAGATAGGCTTGTCGATGGGGGTTCAGGTGAAATGCCAACGCGAAGAGATTTTTGATAAGATGCATCGTATTTAATCCTGTGGCTAAGATATGATTAATATATATGAGGTATTGGAAACCAACAAGATGATCGAGCAGGAGAATCTTGATGTGCGTACCATTACGATGGGTATCAACTTGTTGGATTGCGTGGATTCGGATGTGGACGCGCTTTGCCGGAAGATTTATGATAAAATCACATGTTTGGCGAAAGACTTGGTGAAAACCGGTGAGGATATTTCTAAGGAGTATGGAATTCCCATAGTGAACAAACGCGTTTCCATTACGCCTGTTTCGTTGGTGGGAGGAGCAGCTTGTCGCATGCCGGAAGATTATGTAAAGGTGGCTCATGCCTTAGACCGGGCAGCGAAAGATGTCGGTATTAATTTCTTGGGCGGCTATTCGGCTGTCGTGTCCAAGGGGATGACCCATAGCGACGAACTGCTTATCCGTTCCATACCTCAGGCTTTGGCAGAAACGGAACGCATTTGCAGTTCGGTGAATGTGGGATCAACGAAGACCGGTATCAATATGGATGCCGTAAGGTTGATGGGCGAGATTATCTTGCAGACGGCCGAGCGGACGAAAGATAAGGATTCTTTGGGATGTGCTAAACTGGTGGTCTTGTGCAATGCTCCGGATGATAATCCGTTCATGGCCGGTGCTTTCCACGGCGTGTCCGAGGCGGATGCCATCATCAATGTGGGGGTGAGCGGTCCGGGCGTGGTGAAACATGCGTTGAGCCAAATCAGGGGAGCCAGTTTCGAGGTGCTCTGTGAGACAATCAAACGTACGGCTTTTAAAATCACCCGTGTGGGGCAATTAGTGGCGCAAGAAGCTTCGCGGCGTTTGGGAGTGCCCTTCGGCATCATCGACTTGTCGTTGGCCCCGACTCCGGCCGTGGGGGACAGTGTGGCCGAAATATTGGAAGAAATCGGCTTGGAACGCGCCGGTGCTCCGGGAACCACGGCAGCATTGGCTTTGCTGAACGACCAGGTGAAGAAGGGAGGCGTGATGGCTTCATCATACGTGGGAGGGCTGAGCGGAGCCTTTATTCCGGTGAGTGAAGACCAAGGCATGATTGATGCCGTGGAGTGTGGCGCGTTGACTTTGGAAAAGTTGGAGGCCATGACTTGCGTTTGCTCGGTCGGGTTGGACATGATTGCCATTCCGGGCGATACGCCCGCCACGACGATTTCGGGCATCATTGCAGACGAAGCCGCAATAGGCATGGTGAACCAGAAAACGACGGCCGTGCGCATCATTCCCGTAGTGGGGAAAACGGTAGGGGATACGGTGGAGTTCGGAGGACTTTTGGGCTATGCTCCCGTGATGCCAGTCAACTCTTTCGGTTGCGGTGATTTCGTGAACCGGATAGGTCGTATTCCGGCTCCGATACACAGTTTCAAGAATTAACAGGTTTTCGTACTTTGACGGATTGAATCCATCCTTTGTTTCCGTGACTGTGATTTTTGCAGTCGGCTTGCCATAACGGTTGTTTATGGTGCGAAGGGAAACAAAGGATGGTTGTGCTTTATGGAACATGCGCTTCATGTGAATTGGTAGATATTGTTCTTGTCAAAGGCTATAAAGTCCAATAAGAAAATAAACACTGTTTCATATCTTTGCACATTATATATTATGATAGTATCATGAAAATGAAGTGGAAAAGAATAATGGCTTTAGGACAAGCCTTTTCTGTAGTTGCCATTATGGACGCCCAGGTTGTGAATCCGTTCGGAAATGCTTTGGTTCCGGATATGATTGCAGACGCCAGCATACAGGAAATCGATGGTATGTTTTATTGTTATGCCACAACAGACGGATATGGAAGGGGGTTGGAAACATCCGGGCCTCCGGTGGTATGGAAGTCCAGGGATTTCGTGCATTGGAGTTTCGACGGGACATATTTCCCGTCGGCTGCAACTGAGAAGTACTGGGCTCCCAGTAAAGTTGTCCAAGCTAATGGAAAGTATTACATTTACCCTACGGTGAACGGTTATATGTATCCGGCAGTTGCCGACCATCCGGAGGGTCCGTTTAAGTTGGCTCGCGGGGAAGACCGGTTTTACAAACCTTACACGGCTTCTACCTTGTTGCAGACAAAAGATCCGGGCGGTATCGACGCGGAAGTGTTTATAGATGACGACGGGCAAGCCTATGTGTTTTGGGGACGTCGGCATGTGGCTAAACTGGCAAAAGATATGATTACGGTGGATTCCGTTGTCCATGTGATTTCTACTCCTCGTAAAGAATATTCGGAAGGCCCTATATTCTTCAAACGGAAAGGCATCTATTATTATTTGTATACTATCGGAGGGGATGAGAAATACCAGTATGCTTATGTGATGAGCAAGGTTTCTCCTCTCGGGCCTTACGAATACCCGGAGCAGGACATTGTGTCGACTACAGATTACGAACAAGGTGTCTTCGGGCCGGGACATGGTTGTGTTTTCAATACGGACGAAGACCATTATTATTTTGCATACTTGGAGTTCGGCCGCCGCAGTACCAACCGGCAAACCTATGTAAATCGCTTGGAGTTCAATGAAGACGGTACGATTCGTCCGGTGAAATTGAGCCTGGATGGAGTTGGGGCTTTGCGTAAGGTGAAGGGAAGGAAAGAAATTAAGGCGGATACGGTTTATGCGTCCAGTACTGCGGCTCCTATGTTTATCAAGCCAATGAAAGATGAGGCATGTCGTCGTACGGAGTATTTTGTTCCGGCCTTTGCCGCAGATGGGGCGAACGGTTCCCGATGGATGGCTGCGGAAGGGGATAAGGACAAATGGCTTGTCGCAGATTTGGGAAGAATCCGGAAAATACGGTGCAGTGAAATTTATTTTGTGCGTCCTACGGCCGGACATGCTTACCAACTTGAAGGTTCGGTGGACGGGACTACATGGAGGAAGTGCGGAGGACATGATGACTTGCGGGTGAAATCTCCGCATGTCGATGAACCGAAGGGGAAATATCGTTTCCTGAGAGTCAGAATCAAAGAAGGCATTGCAGGGATTTGGGAATGGAATATTTATTAAAAATGAAAATTATGAAAAGATATTTGTATCCGATGATTTTTAGTTTTTGCTTGTCTGCAGGGCTGAAAGCGCAGCAGCAAAAAGTTTGGGGGGATTGGACTGTTTGGGGAGAACAGGCCGGAGGAATGTACATGAATCCGGTTATCCCGTCTGATTACAGCGATATAGACTGTATCAGGGTGGGGGACGATTATTATGCCATATCTTCTACTTTCCAGTTCTCTCCGGGAATGACGGTCTTGCATTCCAAGGACCTGGTGAACTGGGAAATCTGTGGGAATGCTGTTGAAGACCTGACACAAATCGGAAACGCATTGAACTGGAACGTTATGGACCGTTATGCCCGTGGGATTTGGGCCGGTACATTGCGTTATCACAACGGACGGTTTTACCTTTTTTTCGGGACTCCGGACGAAGGGTATTTCATGACTACGGCTGTACGTCCCGAAGGACCGTGGGAGCCACTGACTCCGCTTCTTTCCGAAGCCGGTTGGGACGATTGTACTGCGATTTGGGACGAGAAGGGGAATGGGTATTTTGTGGGGACCCATTTCGCGGACGGGTACAAGACTTATCTTTTCAAGATGGCAGAAGACGGGAAAAGCATAGACCGTAAATCGGCTGTCCTTATTAATGAAGGAAGTGGGCGTGAGGCCAGTAAGTTGATAAAAGTGGATGGATGGTACTATTTGGTTTTCAGTGAACATAAGCCGGGCATAGGCCGTTACGTCCTGGCGAAACGTTCACGGAAAGTGACGGGACCATATAAAGAGGAAAAGCAACTGGCCTTGCCTTCCGTGGAGGCGATGGAACCTAACCAAGGAGGCATAGTCCTGGGGCGGGATAATAACTGGTACTTTCTGACTCATCATGGCACCGGCGATTGGAGCGGGCGTATCGTCAGCCTTTTGCCTGTGACATGGGTAGACGGTTGGCCTTTATTGGGTAAAGTGTTGGATTCCAAAATCGGTACGATGAAATGGAGCTCGGATATGCCCTTTAATGCCGATGAGAAGTTAAGCATCCGGCGTAGTGATGATTTTGATGGCAGCAGCTTGGCATCTCAGTGGCAGTGGAACTACCAACCGCGAAAAGAGTTTTTTTCCTTGTCTGAGCGTCCGGGATGGTTACGCCTGAAGGCATATCGTCCTTTGAAACCCAACGACTTGTTGAAAGCCGGTAATACGCTTACGCAAAGGACGTTCAGGAAGTCGGAAAACGATGTGGTAATTCGGATGGATATTTCTCACATGGAAAACGGACAGAAAGCAGGACTTTGTCATTTTTCATCCCAACATTCAGCTATCGGGGTGGTGAAAGAAGGAGGAAATCGTTATTTGGAATATAGGGAGAACGGTAAAATGACAAAGGGGGCGCAAATCCATTCGCGATACATTTGGTTCCGAAGCCAATGGGGGTTAGACGGGAAATCCTATTATGCTTATAGTATAGACGGGGATAATTTCACGTCTTTTGGTACGCCCTATCAAATGGTGTGGGGGAACTACCGGGGTGACCGTATCGGTATTTATTGTTTTAACGATAATGGCGAGAACGGTTTTGTAGATGTGGATTATTTCCATTACCGATAGAATGGATAGAGCGAAAAGGCCCTGCATCCAATGAGGACGCAGGGCTTTTTCGTTATGGCTTGCATTGAGCGTGTAATGTTATCGTTTGACTATCGGGTTGTAGGTGAGGGCTAAAGAGTCCGTAGTGCTTTCTATCAGAGGCTTCATCGTGACCGTGAACAGGTTCTCCAAAGCGTCATAAGGGAGAGTGCATGTAGGGATGCCGGCTGCGTATGGAGCGATCTCGTACTGTTGGTAGATGAATTCTACACCGTTGGGCCTGCATACCGGGGCAGTCTCCGGAAGGGGGAAAGTATAACGTGCATTCTCGTCCAATAGCATTTCGTAAAGTTCTTCATCGCTGTTTACTTTGAAGAATTTATTTTTCAATCCATTCTTTATCATGCCGCGCAACTTTTCTTTTCCGCTTGCCGTAAACATGTCCCAACCGAATTTACGACCGTCCGATTTGCGGAATACGCCGCCACTCAGGCTTTCTCCACCGTGTGCTCCACCCGAATATTCATATATCTCAGCAGTATATGTGATGAACTTCTCTGTTTCAAAAGCCTTTTTGAATTGTACGTAATAGGCGGATGCATCCATCGACGTGTTTTCCCCAATTTCGGCAATGGCCTTTTTTATCTTTTCCGCACGTTCCGTGCCGTAGTATTCCAGTAATTTCTTACCGTCATCCAAGCTTCCGGCGTAGGTTCCGCCAAGCTGTTCATTCATCCATTCCCGTATGTTCTGTGTCACGGCACTGGAGTTGTCCGTCGGATAAGCGGCTGCAACCTTGCATCCTTCAGCCGAAGACTTTTCTTCCCATGATATATCTTCCGTTTTTATTGCGCTGTTTGGGGCGGTTCCCGTTTTCTTCTCCAGATGGCAGGAGGCCAATCCTAAGGCAAGAGCAAAGAGAACGGCACTAAAGTTGCCGTATTTAAAACATAAACTACGCTTTTTCATATTGTTCCTATTTTATCAATGATTATGTATCAAAGTTACGCCTTTATTTCAGACCTAAGCAGTTTTTCCTAATAAAAACTGTTAATCTGTTGCCTTTCCCCTGTTTCCATACAAACAGCCGGGTGGTTCCTGCCTGTTTTTCCTTTACCTTTGTATAAGAATCAAAATGGGAGGCGTATGAATCAACAACATAAGATTATAGTGGTAGGGGCAACTTCCGGTTTGGGACGTATGTTGGCTGAATGTTATATTCGTGACGGACATGTGGTAGGTATTGTCGGCCGTCGTGGAGATAAGTTGGCCGAAGTGGCCGAAGGTCATCCTGAAGTGTATTGTTTAAAGGCGGATGTGACGGATGTCGGCCAGATAGCCATGCTTTTGGCCGCTTTGGCCAGTGAGATGGGAGGTTTGGATTTACTGGTCTTATGTTCCGGAGTGGGACGGATGAATCCGGATTTGGATTACGGACTGGAGTTACCCACAGTCGATACCAACGTGCGTGGTTGGACGGCAGTGGCAGACTGGGCTTTTTCGTTTTTTATGCGACAGGGATATGGGCACTTGGCCGCCATTTCGTCGGTAGCCGGCATCCGTGGTTTGGCTCCGGCTCCTGCTTATTCCGCTTCCAAGGCATATCAGATTCACTATTTGGAAGCGTTACGGCAACGTGCACGTATTTTCCGCAAGAAGGTTTGCGTGACGGATGTTCGTCCAGGGTTTGTCCGTACTCCTTTGCTTTCTCATCCCGAAATGTTGTTTTGGGTGGATGAACCGGAAAAGGCTGTGAAGGCTATCTACAGGGCCATAAGCGCACGGAAAAAGAAAGCCGTGATTACCCGACGTTGGGCATTTCTTGTCCCTTGGATGCGGATTGCACCGGAGTGGTTGGTGGCGAAGATATTAGGAAAAGCCTGAGTCTTCCGGATAAAAAAAATCCCGGTCGAAACTGGTTTGGAGCCGACCGGGAAATGCTTTTGCCCTTGTCTTTAAAGTGTCTTAGAAAGAGACCCTTTTTACGTTTTTGTCCGCAAACGTGATGTCTACGGCATTCAGGTCTTCAGATACCTTTATGTCCTTTACGGGGGACAGTTCTTTCTTCGTGAATCCTTTTTTGCCTTTCTTCCAAAGCATCAAGGTGACGAATATCTTTTCTTTTTCCACGTTGCTTTCAGCCATGATGAGTCCGCATTTGTGGCTCACCGGATGTAGGCCTTCCGGATAGCTGGCTGTAACTGTTTCCCATCCTTGGAGCGGAACCAAAGCCAGATGGTAAGCCCCGTTGTGCAGTATTACGGCATCTTTTACTTTGGAAGACTTCTCTTCCTTGACGGGACTGCCGTTGATTTCCGGCAAGGTGTAATGTCCCAAACGGACTTTTGTGGCTGCCGGAGTGACGACCTTGTCTACCCGCAAGACACCGTTAGGCAGGGGGATATCCGCCAGTTTGTACCGGATGTCATGGTTGGTTTCCAATTCGGCATCGCGTCGGTAGATGCCGTCGTCAAAACTTTGGAACGTGTAGAGACGGAGTACCTCCCATTGGTTCTTGCCGTTCAGGGTGGCGTAGTTCATGGAAACCTCTCCGTTCGTCCCGTCGGCCATCCAAGGGAATTCCGTGTGGTAAGCCAACTTGTTGTAGTTTTCTGAACTGCGGAACTTTTGCCAGTCGTTGGCTACCGTTTCATGGCACCATGAACGCATTTCCGCCCCTCCGCAATTCGGGTAGTCGGTGATGAGCAGGTTCGTGGCGGGTTGGAATTTGTTGTACACATGGTCTTTTTTGAATTCCTTTTCCCATGGTCCGTTGTTCTCTACGGCGGTCCAGAACGGATTGTCGGCAGGGAGGAGCAGGCTCAGGAACGCCTTTCCGCACCAATATACGCTGCCTCGGCAACTGTAAATCTGTACGGCCGGTGCGAAGGCGCCGTAGAATCCCAACGTCGGCACGTTGTCTTCTAAGAAATCGGGGTTTTGCAAAAATTGCAGCAGGGTGGAGGACGCGATGCGGCGCATCCATCCGTAATTGATGGCCGGGTCTTTTTCATATCCTAATAACGCGAGCGGTACGACGGCACCGAAGCGGTAAGGGATGCTCCGTCCCCACATGTTCATCTTGCCATCGGCACTGAACATATAAGGATAATTGTCCACCAAGTCATGTTGGTTTTTCATGAACTGCGCGGCATATTCCGGATAGAAGTTCCCGTACATTTGTGCCCAAATGGGGCCGTACATCTGGAATGCCCACATGCTGTAATAGTCGTATGCCGGCGCATCGTTATACCAACCTTCCCCACGATAGAGCTTGAGGATCTTTTCCAAGTTTTCTTTCATGCGTTGGTCGTTGACGGCATAACCTTGTTCCTTGAAGAAGCTGATGACGAAAACGTTGAAGAACATCCAGTTCGACCCTATGGTCGGGCCGTTGCCGTAACTAAGCATCGTGGCGGCCAGTTGGTCTTTCTGTTCTTGTGTGAGAGGTTCCCACAGTATGTCCTTGGCCACAGATAATGAAATGGCTAAGGCTCCGAATTCCACCAGTATCTGGCTCGGCCCTCCTTTACGGTGGGGAATGAAGCTCGGACTGTCCGGATTGATGAGGTTCAGGAGTTGGTGGCGGTAGTAGTCAGCCACTTTTATCCCGTTCAAGGTAAGTTCCGGTTTTTCCCGGAGCAAGGGAGCGGCTACAAACAGCGTGCGGCAGAATCCTTCCAGTTTGGCCGTTGGCACTTGTCCTTCATTATTAGGATAAGCCTTGTCGAGCTGTTTGGGGAAATACATCGGGTCGTCCAATGTGCGGATGTAAGTGAAAGCCCCGCTTAGCAAGTATTCAGCGGCATCCAACCAGCTTTGGCGGGTCATGCCGGTGTAAGGGCTAAGTTTGTAATCGGGGTTGGGAATGGTAAACGTTTGCTCAATGGCATGTGTCGGAGTAGCGACCTGCCCCATGGTGTTGAACGGCCCTGCCAATGCAGCAGCCAGAATCACGGTTTTTAAATACTGCTTTTTCATTCAGGTTTTGTTTGATTGGTTTTTCTGTCCGGCCAAAGGTACAAAAAACTTTGCTTTTGATTCCCATGAAGATTGAAAATGTTTCTTGAAAAGATAAAATATGTTATATAACATGTTTTTTGGAACAGGAAATTTGCAGAACCGCCAAAAGGTTGTAACTTTGTACTGTGTTTTTCATAGTATTAGATTTAAGGTTAACAAAGGTTGGGCTCAGCGGAGCCCTTTTTTTATGTCCTGTCGGGAGGAAGACGTATATACAGCAGTGAAAAAACATAAGGAAATGCCCTCGTTTTGCGATAGTTTTTTATAACTTTGTCCCCGTCATGATTAAAACACAAATGAAAATGTATTTGCATGAAGAATTAGAAACTTTGACGCGGACAGAAATTGAGGCGTTGCAATTCGAACGTTTGCTCCGTACGGTCCGTCGTTGTATGAAATCTCCTTTTTACCAGAAACGGTTTGCCGAGGCTCATCTGTCTCCTGAAGACATACGTTCGTTGGATGACTTGCGTAAGATTCCTTTTACTACGAAACAGGATTTGCGCGATAATTACCCGTTCGGGTTTGCCGCTGTTCCAATGAGCGAAGTGGTGCGCCTGCATTCTTCCAGTGGCACGACGGGCACCCCTACGGTCATCCTGCACACGCAGAAGGATTTGGACGAGTGGGCCAATGCCGTGGCGCGTTGCTTGTATATGGTCGGCCTGAGGCGGGGCGATGTCTTTCAGAACTCGTCGGGGTACGGCATGTTTACGGGCGGATTGGGCTTCCAATACGGTGCCGAACGTCTCGGCATGCTGACGGTGCCGGCGGCTGCGGGCAATACCAAGCGGCAGATTAAGTTCATTACGGATTTCGGTACGACGGCCTTGCATGCCATTCCCAGTTACGCTAGCCGTATCCATGAGGTGATGGAGGAAATGGGGATAGACCCTGTGCGCGACACGAAGCTCCGTACTTTGGTCATCGGGGCTGAGCCGCATTCGGAGGAACAGAGACGTAAAATTGAGAAGATGTTGGGCGTGAAGGCTTACAACTCATTCGGTATGTCTGAGATGTGCGGGCCAGGTGTGGCCTTCGAGTGTACGGAGCAGAACGGGATGCATATTTGGGAAGATTATTATATCGTGGAGATCGTAGATCCGCAGACGTTGGAACCCGTGCCCGACGGCGAGGTGGGTGAGTTGGTACTGACGACTATCAACCGTGAGGCCATGCCGTTGTTACGCTACCGCACTCGCGATTTGACCCGTATTTTGCCGGACGACTGCCCGTGCGGACGCCACCACAAGCGGCTCGACCGCATGAAGGGGCGGAGCGACGACATGATGATTCTGAAAGGAGTCAACATCTTCCCCATCCAGATTGAAACGGTATTGATGCAGTTTGAAGAACTTGGGACGGACTATTTGATAACCCTGACCAACGAGGAGGCCAACGACTTGATGACGGTGGAAGTGGAGCTGAAGGATTTCAGTGACGACTATCCGCGCCTGCAGGCGTTGACCCGTGAAATCACGCGGCAACTGAAGGATGAGATCCTTTTGACCCCTATGGTGAGATTGGTGCCTAAGGGGAGTTTGCCCCAACAGGAAGGAAAGGCCGTAAGGGTAAGGGATTTACGAAGGACGTTGATTTAAAAATAAAAAATATGACAGTACATCAAATATCTATTTTTGTAGAAAACAAGTCGGGTACATTGTTGCGCGTGTTGGACTTGTTCAAAGAAGCCGGTGTCCAGTTGATTGCTTCTACCATATCCGACACCGTGGAATACGGTATCTACCGTATTATTTGTTCTGAACCTGCGAGGGCGTGCGAAGTGTTGCGGGCAGCAGGCATTTCGGCCAGTATGTCGGAAGTATTTGCCATTACGTTGGACAACTGTCCAGGGCGTGCGGCCGATGCCGTACGCGTGATTACGGATGAGGGGATAGGTATATCCTATCTTTATTCTTTCCTTTTGAGCGGAAAGGGTATTTTGGTTTTCCGCACGGATGATGCCGCGCGGACGGAAGAAATCATCCAGAAGTACCAGTTGGGAGTGCTTGATGATGAGGCTTTGGTGGCGTTGGTTTGATAAGTAGAGGCAATATGAAAAATGTGAAATGTCTGTTGGTTGCCGGATTGATTCTGTTTGTGGGCAATACTTCAGCTGAATCAAGAAGGCAAAAGGTCGGTATATTCGGTACGGAGGTACAATTCACCCCTTTCGGGCACGATGATGATGATTACAGTCTTAATAGCTTGAAGTTCCGTTATTTTATGACAGACAAGGATGCTTTACGTTTGAAAATAGGTTTTGGTGTTGAGTCTTTAAAATACGAGGATGATGAATTTGGTGGCAATCTTGAGAAAGGCCGGTTAGGAGACCTAAGCGTGGATTTAGGATATGAACGTCATTTTAAGGTAGCTAAGCGGTTGTCTCTGTATGCAGGTGTACAGGTCGGGGTATATAAACATTTTGCTTCAGCCAAGGTGGAGTATACAGAAGATTTGGGAAATGGAAGCCATACCTATCAGGTTGTTTACAAGAATTGTGTGCCAACATCTGAAGGAAACGTGGGAGAACGAGCTCATGTAGGTGTGGCTGCAAGCGTATTTACAGGTTTGGACTTTTACGTATATAAGGGGTTGTATCTTGGTACGGAGGTAGGCATCTATGTCATGTCGACCAAAACAAACCAAACTGAACTTAAATATTCAGACAAGGTGATAAAAGGCACTGATACTTACCGTGCTGTCATCTGTAATGCAATTAAGCCAAAGGTACGGTTGGGGTGGACTTTCTGAGGGGCTTATTATCTCCGTTTCGGTAGGTCTTTTCGATAAGGGACTTATAACCAGTGGTTCCGCGCAATGCGGTACATGCGTTGCCGGTTAGGGACGGTTTGCATGCTTTCGTCTACCATGCAAAGGTCGGATAGGGCGTATGTGTCTTCCGCCTCATCAGTGCGTACCGCATCGGTGAGGCGGAAGATGTGGTTTCGTGCATCCACGATTTTGATGCCCTCTTGGCTGTATATAGGGTCAGCCACCCGTTTGATTTCGTCGGCTACGAAACGGTAAAGTGCCTCTACGAATTCGTTGATTTCTTCTTGCATAGTCGTATGGGATAATGTGTGTATGTGTTTTTTTAGGATGTTTTCTTTCACAATACAAAAGTAGTGTTTTCTGTGGAATTAATGCCGTGGAAAGACTGCCAAAATGGCAGAAAAAGAGTTTTTCCTTGAAGTATTCAAGCGAATGAAAGAAGCAGAAAAGAGTGTGTAAATGCAAATAAATGTATATTTATATGAATAAAGAAGGGAAAATAGGGTAAAATGAAGGTTTAATCTCAGCCGAACGAAAAATGTTTTGCAGCCAAATGATTTTTTATTCTCCGCATAAAAAAACGAAATGTTCCTCATGTTACCCTTAAAATCGGCTTTTCGGAGAAAAATACGTATAGTTAGAGACCGTTTTTTCATTTTTTAGAGCTGTTTTCGTGTACAAGATTTGACGAACGCAACGATAGGATAAAGTCTGAAAAGATAACGAAAAAAGCTTTTCCATCAGCAGGTAGGACACGACAGGCTTTCACCGTGCTAGCAAAAAGACGGGAACACCTTGCACTTTGTTTTTGGGTCGTTTTCTGTGGGTGGATTATTTTGCATCCTTGCCGGAAGCAGCTCGAAATGAGCGATTCTCGGAGGTTGCAGACTGCCATTTTGGCATACTTTTATTTCTTTTCAGGCCAAAGGCCGTTTTGTCGTAACTTGGGCTTATCGGATGTCTTTTGTCGTAACAGTGTTCTTAAAATCCCTACTTTTGTTCTATATGGTGGTTTTGAATTTTTCCGACCTTGTTGAAAGGGAAAAATATTCATAAATTTGTGCCCTGTCATGAGGAAAGTAAATGTAAAGGAAGTAAAAACGAAGCGTGAAATGGATGATTTCGTGAGGCTGACGGAAAGGCTATATGCCGGCTGCCCTTATTATGTCCCCGATATGGATACGGATATCCGTGATACATTCGACCCCCGTAAAAATGCAGGGTTGGACTTTTCGGAAATCCAGCCTTTCATTGCATACGATGAAAACGGGAATGTGGTGGGGCGCATAGCCGGCATTGTCAACCACCGTGCCAATGAAAAATGGCACACGAAGAATGTCCGATTCGGTTTTATCGAGTTCATTGACGACAAGGACGTGTCTGCGGCTTTGTTGGAGGCTGTGGAACATTGGGGCCGCGAACGGGGGATGGATTGTATCCAAGGGCCTATGGGGATATTCGATTTCGACAAGGAAGGGATGCTCGTGGAGGACTTTGACCGTATGGGCTCGATGGTGACGATATACAATCCCCCTTACTATCCGGAACATTTGGAGGCATTGGGGTATGAGAAAGAGGTGGATTGGCTGCAGGTGAACATTGAGGTGCCAAAGGATGTGCCAGCCAAATATGCCAGGGTGGCGGCACTTTCCAAGGAAATGTTCGGCCTGCATACCCGGAAACTGACTAAGTTTGATATTTCCCGCTGTGGCTATGGCAAAAAGGTATTTGGTTTGCTGAACGAGGCTTATTCCCCATTGTTTGGTTACACGGAAATGTCTGACAGGCAGATAGAAACCTATCTGAAACGTTATCTGCCTTTGTTGGATTTACGGATGCTGTCGGTCGTAGAGGATGAAAAAGGAGAATTGGTGGGAGTGGCCATAACGATGCCTAGCCTGTCGCATGCCTTGCGTAAGTCGAAAGGTCGTTTGTGGCCGTTGGGGTGGTTTTACCTGCTCCGTGCGTTGAAATGGAGGAGGGAAGAGAAAGCCGAGATGTTTTTGGTGGCCGTGCGTCCGGATTACCAAGGTTTGGGAGTCAATGCATTATTTTTCAACGACTTGATTCCAGTGTATAACCGGTTGGGGTTCCGGTATGCCGAGACCGGCCCGCAGTTGGAAGACAACATGAAGGAACTGAACCAATGGAAGCCTTTGCATCCCACCTTTACCAAACGTAGGAGATGTTACAAGAAGAAATTATAGAAACAGGATTATGGAAAATAGAGTTGTAATAACAGGTATGGGAATATGGTCGTGCCTCGGAAAGACATTGGATGAGGTGCGTGATGCGCTCCATGCCGGAAAAAGCGGCATCGTATTCAGCCGGGAGCGCAAGGATGCGGGTTTCCGTTCCGCTTTGTGTGCTTCTGTGGAACGGCCTGACCTGAAACCCTTTGTGTCTCGGAACTTGCGCCAGTTCATGCCGGAGGAAGCCCAGTATGCTTATATGGCTACGCGTGCAGCCCTTGAGCATGCCCGTTTGGATCAAGATTATATCTACCGGCACGAAGTCGGGATTATTTATGGAAACGACTCCGTGGCCGAAGCCACCATGCGTGCGCTCGACAAGTTCCGTGAGTTCAAGGATACGTCGGCTTGCGGTAGCGGGGCCATTTTCCAGTCGATGAATTCCACCGTGACGATGAATCTGGCTTGCCTGTTCCATTTGCGCGGCATCAACCTGACGGCTTCGGCTGCGTGTGCTTCAAGTTCACATGCCGTGGGGTTGGCCTACCTTTTGATCCGCAACGGGATGCAGGATTGTGTCGTGTGTGGCGGTGCGCAAGAAGCAAACCTCTATGGTGTGGCGTCTTTCGACGGTATCCAGTCTTTCTCCGTGCGTGAGGAAGAGCCGGAAAAAGCCAGTCGTCCGTTCGACCGCGACCGCGACGGGCTGGTGCCGGGGGGAGGTGCGGCTACGGTGGTGGTCGAGAGCTACGAACATGCCGTAAAGCGCGGCGCGCCTATCTTGGCTGAGATTGTGGGATGGGGATTTTCCGGAAACGGGGACCATATTTCCACACCCAATGTGACAGGGCCGGCGAGGTCGTTGGAGCTATGTCTGCGACATGCCGGTGTGACACCGTCGCAAATCGGTTACATCAACGCGCACGCCACGTCAACCCGCATTGGCGACAGCCGTGAGGCACAGGCTATAGTACAGGTGTTCGGGGACTACAAGGTGCCAGTCACTTCCACCAAGAGCCAGACCGGACACGAAATGTGGATGGCTGGAGCGAGCGAGTTGATTTATTCGATGCTGATGATGAAGAACGGCTTCATTGCCGGCAACATCAACTTCGAGCATCCCGACGAAGATACGGCTTGCCTTAACATCATACCGCAGACACGGGAAGCGCATTTCGACATGTTCCTTTCCAATTCTTTCGGTTTCGGAGGTACGAACTCCACCCTTATTGTAAGAAACATATAATAAACACGATAAAAACAGACAGTTATGACACGTGAAGACATCGTAGAGAAAGTAAATGCCTTATTGGCAGAAGAG
The DNA here is from genome assembly GCF_986071375.1 of Paraprevotella sp. NCBI lineage: Bacteria > Pseudomonadati > Bacteroidota > Bacteroidia > Bacteroidales > Prevotellaceae > Paraprevotella > Paraprevotella sp. Next base: position 155,117 of record NZ_CFQRNQ010000002.1, read on the forward strand.
TTTGAAGTAGACGCAGAGGAGTTTGCCCCCGATGCGAACGTAAGGGACACGCTTTCCTTGGACAGCCTCAGCCTGGTGGACCTTGTCGCCATTATCCAACAGACCTACAAGGTAAAAATTCCCGTGGCGGACTTGCGGGAAATCAAGACGTTTGACAACCTTTACGATTACATCGAATCGCACGCCGGGCAGGAATGACAAGTTACGACATTAAAAGCCTGATACCCCAACGTGAGCCGATTTTGCTCGTAGACGCATTGGTCGGCGTGGAGGGCGATACTGCCCGGACTCGGCTCACGGTGCGCCGCGACAACAGCTTTGTGGGCGACGACGGGCTGTTGGCCGAACCGGGGCTTGTCGAGCATATCGCCCAGTCGGCTTCTGCCTTTGCCGGTTACAAGGCCATGGAGGCTGGGGCTTCGGAACCGCCGGTAGGCTATATCGGCGAAGTGAGGAAGTTTCGGTGTTATCGTTGCCCCCGGGTGGGAGAGGAACTACAGACCACGGTGACTTTCGGCCCGGAAGTGGGCGGTGTGTCCGTACTGACGGGCGAGACCTGCGTAGGGGAAGAAACGGTGGCTTGTACGCAAATGAAGATTTATGTGGCTGAAGGATAAGTATTATAAGGTGTTGGCACGGCATGTTTCGGAAGGCTGTACGGTGTTCCGCATCGCGCTCCTGCCGGATTGCGAGGTCTATCGCGGACATTTTCCGGAGGAACCGGTATGCCCCGGGGCGTTCAACATCCAAGTGGTGAAGGAGTGTGCCATGGAAGTGTCCGGCAAGGCTTTGTGTATCCGTACAATCAAGCAATGCCGTCTGACAGCTGTAGTTTCACCCGTCACCTGCACGGAGTTGGACGTGGCGGTGAGCCTCTCTCCCGTGGAAGACGGTTTGGAAGTCACGGCACGGATATCCGGAGGGGAACGGGTGTATATGGAATATAAGGGATTGATGACGGTCGTTTGAATGGGCAATGAAGTACGATGTAGTGGTCATAGGTAGTGGATTGGGAGGATTGGAGTGCGCCTATATCCTTTCGCGTGCCGGTTTGAGGGTGCTCGTCCTCGAACAAGGCCGGCAGCCCGGTGGATGCCTCCAGTCTTACCGGAGGCGGGGACTGGCTTACGATACCGGTTTCCATTATGTGGGGGGACTGGACGAAGGACAACCTCTGCATTCCGTTTTCACTTATTTGGGTTTGACGGGACTTCCTTGGCAACGCCTTGACCATGAGTTCGACAAGGTGACGATAGGACAGCGTACCTTTGCTTTTGCGCAAGGGTATGGAGATTTTGCCGCTACGTTGGCTGCTGAATTTCCTGCCGAACGCCAGGCTTTGGAACGGTATGCCGCCTTATTGAGGCGTACGTCGGAACAGGAATTGGATTTGCTGAACCCACGTGCCGGGGAGACCGTATGGCCTTCACGTCTCGTTGAAACGGGTGCTTGGCAATATTTGAATGAAACTTTCCGCAATCCGTTGTTGGTGGACGTGCTTAGTGGGACTTCCTTGAAGATGGAGCTTCGGCGCGATTCGCTTCCGCTTTTCACTTTCCTGCATGGCCAAAGCAGTTTCATTGAAAGCAGTTGGAGGTTGAAGGGTGACGGGGCTTTGATAACGGACCGGTTGGTGAGGGGAGTCGGGCAGCAAGGTGGCCGGGTAGTGTGTGGAGCTGAGGTGGTCGAACTGGTAGAAAAGTGCGGAAGGTTGTCTGCGGCGGTCTGCCGGGACGGTGAAGTGTATGAAGGAGCGGTTTTTATCAGCGACATACATCCGGAGCAGACCTGCAAGTTGGTGAAGAGGAGCGAAAGGATGAAGAATGCTTACCGTCATCGTATGGCCGCGTTGCCGAACACGTTCGGCATGTTCACCGTGTCGCTCCGGATGAAACCTCAGTCATTGGAGTATTTTAATTATAACCGGTACATTTACGGACATTCCGGTGTTTGGACGTTTTATGAAGACGGCGGGCCTGTATCCGGACTGATGGCTTCTTGCCGTGTGCCCGAAGACGGGAACCGGTTTGCCTCACAAGTGGACTTGCTGACTCCTATGACGTGGGAGAAATGTGCGGTCTGGAGCGGAACAGAAGTAGGAAGGCGTGGCGGGGATTATGAGGCCATGAAAGGGCGTGTGGCTGATGAGTGTATCCGGTTGGCGGAACGGGTGATGCCCGGGCTGCGTGGTTGGGTGTCTGAATGCTATACCAGTACCCCGCTAACTTATCGCGATTATACCGGTGCTCCGGAGGGGACGGCCTACGGTTTGCGCAAGGATTATAGGAATCCGTTGGCTGCCTTGCTGTCCGTCCGTACACCAGTGCCGAACCTGTTCCTAACCGGACAGAACCTGATGTTGCACGGGGTGCACGGCGTGACGATGACCGCTCTGTTCACGTGTGCGGAAGTGTTGGGACGTGAGCGGATATGGAATATTGTAACAAATAAGAAAGGAGTGGAAATATGAAATATGCTTTAGTGACAGGGGGCAGCCGGGGAATAGGGCGGGCTGTCTGTGTGAGACTGGCCCACATGGGCTACCACGTGTTGGTCAACTGCATGAGCCGGACTGACGAGGCGGAGCACACGTTGGAGTTGGTACGTCAAGAGGGGCAGGATGGTGAAGTTCTGAAATTTGACGTGGGAAACCGTGTGCAGGTATCTGCCGTGCTTGAGGCTTGGATGGAGAAGCATCCGGAAGAATACATAGAAGTGTTGGTGAACAATGCGGGGGTGCGCCGTGACAATCTGATGGTGTTCATGCCCGGAGAAGATTGGGACTGTGTGTTGGGTACCGGTTTGGGTGGATTCTACAACGTGACGCAACCTTTGCTGCAACCGATGTTAGTACATAAGTTCGGGCGTATCGTAAACATGGCGAGCGTAAGCGGATTGAAAGGCATGCCGGGGCAGGCGAATTATTCTGCTGCAAAGGGAGGAATCATTGCGGCTACAAAGGCTTTGGCACAGGAAGTGGCACGGAAGAATGTGACGGTGAATGCCGTGGCACCAGGTTTCATCCGGACTGACATGGTGGAAGGGTTGGACGAGGCTGCCCTGAAGAAAACCATTCCGGCGGGCCGTTTCGGGACACCGGAAGAGGTGGCGGGTGCCGTGGGATTTCTCGTTTCTCCGGATGCCGGTTATATTACCGGTGAAGTGATAGCCGTTAACGGAGGTCTTTATACGTAACGGATTGATGGGTTTCTTATGCTGATGGACGGGCTTGAGGATGTTTGCCGCGTAAGGGTGAAGTTCAGTGAAATTGATTCGATGCGAAGGGTCTGGCATGGGGCTTACGTTGCTTATTTTGAGGATGGACGGGAGTCTTTCGGCCGGCATTATCCGGGCATAGGATATGCAGACATGCAGCGGTCCGGTATCTACGCTCCGATTTACGACCTGCACCAGAGGTTCTATGCTCCGTTGGCACTGGACGATGTGGCGGTGGTGCATACACGTTATGTGTACCATCCCGGTGCACGGTTGGATTTCGAGTATAAAGTTTACCGTGAGGCGGACGGGGTCTTGTGTGCGGAAGGAAGTACGGTGCAGTTGTTCATTGATGTGGAAGGTATGCTTATGGTAGACCTGCCCGATTATTATAAGGAATGGCAGGAACGCTATGTGGAACGGGGTGATAACCATCCCTAAAACGAAAAACTGGCAGGTATGAGAAAACGATTGAATAACTTGTTTTTCGGAGTGGGCATGATAGCCGTCATCGTAATGTTTTTCTCTTTCGACGTAAGCCTTACCGAATTGTGGGAATACATTACAAAGGCCGGTTACTGGTTGGCGGCCATATTGGGGCTGTGGTGTGTGCTTTATCTCATGAACGCATGGGCGTGGAGGGTCATTATCCAGGGAGGAGGGCCTTGCACGGTGGGCTTCATGCAGTTGTTGAAATTGACTGTTTCCGGTTTTGCATTGAACTATGCCACTCCGGTAGGGCTGTTGGGCGGGGAGGCTTACCGTATTATGGAACTTTCAAAATACATCGGTGTGCAACGGGCTACTTCCTCTGTGATACTTTTTGCCATGATGCACATTTTTGCCCATTTCTGGTTTTGGGTGACGGGGGTCGTGGCCTATTGGGTCTTGGCTTTGACAGGGGATGTGCCGATGAATAGCGTAATGGGGATTGTATTGGGGCTCATTACAGCCTTCTGTTGGTGCGGTATCTATCTTTTCATCAAAGGATACAAGAATGGGATGACGGTCAAATTGGTTCGCTTGCTGAGTAAAGTGCCCGGTTTACGGAGTTGGGGAGGACGTTTTATGGAGCACCATTTGGAGGACTTGCAAAAGATAGACCGGCAAATCGCTGAATTACAGAATCAGAACAAACGTTCTTTCTTCGGAAGTTTCGCTTTGGAATATGTCGGGCGCTTTTGCCAGAGCTTTGAGATTTTTTTCATGTTGGTCTTGTTTGGCATCGACGGTGGAGGTGGAGTGAACGGATATACGTTGACGTTTTTCCATTCCTTTCTGATTTTGGCTTTTACTTCGCTCTTTGCCAATGTATTAGGATTCCTCCCGTTGCAGTTGGGAGGGCGCGAGGGGGGCTTTGCCCTGTCCGTGGCCCAAATGGGAATGGGGGGAGGCATCGGTATGTTTGTAAGTATTATCAGCCGGGTGCGGGAATTGTTCTGGGCTTCTGTCGGGCTGTTGCTGATGAAGGTGGGTACCGGAGTGTCTGTGCCGGACGGGAGTGAGGAGCATACCGGATGACCAGGATAGGTATAGTCGGGCAAAGAGATAAGGTTTAAGATAAGGTATTAGGTTTATGGGAAAAAGAATTATTTTCATGTGGCTGTGCCTGACGGTAGGAGTCGGCATGGCATTCGGCCAGCATACGATAGTAAAAGGCATTGTTACCGATTCGGTTACGGGAGAAGCCCTGCCTTCTGTCACGATTGTGTTTAAAGGGACGAATATCGGTACTACGACCGATATCGACGGGCACTTTTCTCTTTCTACCCGTACGCCGGGAAAAGTGTTGGAAGTAGTTTATATGGGGTATGACACCCAACATCTGAAAGTGGTACCGGGACGAACCAATCATTTTAAGATCCGAATGCGGGAAAGCGAGATTGCTTTACACGAAGTAACGGTAAAGCCGAAAAGGGAGAAGTATAGGAGGAAAGAAAACCCGGCTGTGGCTTTCGTAAAGCAGGTTATTGCACGGAGGGACAGCAACGACCCACGCAACCACGATTACTTCTGTTACGATCAGTATGAAAAGATTGTGATAGCGAAAAACGATTATAAACCGAAACCTAAGAAGGATGGAAAAACAGGGAAATTCGATTTCCTGTCGGATTTTGTAGATACGTTGGAGGTCGGTACGACAATCCTTCCGATTTCGGAGAAAGAAAAAGTACAGACGGTGTATTACCGTCGCGACCCGAGGGCTGAGAAGACGGTGGTGAAGGGCGACAAGTCGTCCGGAGTAGACGAGGTCTTTTCGCGTGACGGGATACAGCAGTTTCTGGATGAAGTCTTTCGTGAGGTTGACATTTACCAGAATAACGTGCCTTTGTTCTTGCAACGTTTCGTGAGTCCGCTTTCTTCCATCGGGCCGACTTTTTATAAATATTACCTGCTTGACACGTTGGATGTGGAGGGTGACAGGTGTGCGGACTTGGCTTTCGTTCCTTTTGCGTCCGAGTCGTTTGGGTTTACAGGGCACTTATATGTGACGTTGGACTCCACTTATTTTGTCCGTAAAGCGATACTCAATGTGGCACAGGATATCAATCTGAATTTCATTTCCAGAATGACTATCGCGCAAAACTTCGAACGCGAGCCGGATGGTACCCGTGTCATTACGAAAGATGACATCAGTGTGGATTTTAAGCTGAGTGAGAAGTCGAAAGGCTTTTATGCGAGACGTTTGAATGTATATACCCATCAGTCGTTTGAGGCACCGGAAGGCGGGCAAGAACAAATATTCAAGGAAAGCGCACCGGTTATTACACAAAAAGAGGCTTATAGCCGTACGGAGGATTTTTGGGAAGAAGTTCGTCCGCAAGAAGCAGTCAAGAGAAATCCGAACTCTATGGAGAAGCTGATGGCGAAATTTCGTTCTGTCCCGCTCTTTGCCGTGACGGAGAAAGTGGTTTCTGTCTTGGTGTCGGGCTATGTTCCTACGAGTAAGGTGCCGGATAAGAACAAGTTTGAGTTTGGTCCGATGAATTCCACTATCAATGGTAATGCCATCGAAGGTGCCCGTTTCCGCGTGGGAGGGGCTACGACCCCTCAGTTGAGTAAGAATTGGTTCGTAGAGGGATATGCGGCATACGGAACGAAGGACAACAAGATGAAGTATGATGCCTTGGTGGAATATTCGTTCAACGACCGAAAGACGTACCGTAAGGAATTTCCTATGCACTCGCTCCGTTTTGAATACATGTATGACATCAACAAGTTGGGGCAGCAGTACATGTACACCAGTAAAGATAATGTGCTCTTGGCCATCAAGCGGAAGAAAGACACGCGGGCAACGTATTTGCGTAATGCCGAATTGACGTACAGCCGCGAGCATTATAACGGTATATCGTACAACGCCGTCATTCGTAACTTCCGTGAGTATGCCACGGATTATGCCCGGTTCGACCGTATAGGTGCCGATGGAGCCGTGACGCCTGTGAGAAAGTATGACATGACGGAATTGGAACTGAAATTCCGTTATGGTAAGAATGAGAAGTTTTATCAAACCCATGATGAACGAATACCGATTACGTATGATGCGTTGGTTTTTAATTTGGAACATACCATGTCGAAACAAGGTTTCTTAGGTTCTTCGTATGATTACCAACGTACGGAATTGGGCGTGCAGAAACGTTTGTGGTTTTCGGCTTTCGGTTTTGTGGATGTGATAGGCAAAGCCGGGAAGGTGTGGAACAAAGTGCCTTATCCCTTGTTGATTTTGCCTAATGCCAACCTGACTTATACGATTCAGCCGGAAGCTTATACGAATATGAATGCCATAGAGTTCATTAATGATGAATACATATCGTGGGATGTGACGTATTATATGAATGGGTTGATATTGAACCGCCTTCCTCTCATCAAAAAATTAAAATGGAGGGAAGTGCTTTGCTTCAGGGGGCTGTGGGGGCATTTGACAAATAAGAACAATCCCATGAAAGAGGGCAATGGGTTGTATGTTTTTCCTGCCGGATCGGGCGTGATGGGCCGTGCGCCTTATATGGAAGCCAGTGTAGGCATCGAAAATATATTCAAGTTCATGCGCCTTGATTATGTCTGGCGTTTGAACTATCGCGATAATCCAGGGATACAAAAGCGAGGCGTGCGCTGTACGATGAGCGTGTCGTTTTAGACATCAGGCATCAAGGATGGGGAATGGCAAGTTTTTGCATGTGCAGAAACTTGCCATTTAAGAAATGTGTGTATGTTATTTTTAGTAGTCCTTCTTATTTTTGTTTGCTGTAGGGCTTGAGTGGGTCTTGTTTGGCAAATGCGGCACGGTCTTTCATGAACTGTACCAAGAAGATACAGAAAAGGATAATAGTAATGAGGATGCCCAAGATGTCGAATATTCCCCATTCGATGCCCCGCCAGTCGACATGCCATTCGGACCATGACGTGTACATGTAGAGTATGTTTAAAAGGATAAGCAGCAAACGGAATTCTGTAGGACCGAGTTTGCCGTACGTCAGGCAGAATTCTTCCTTGACGATAGTACATACGTAAGTGTAAATGGAAAGGCTCAAATAGCCTGCCAAGGCAGCCAATGCCACATCCATGCGGAACATTGGAGAAAGTCCGGCACCAAGAAAGATGAGGCAGGTGGTGACGGCATCCAATGTATGGTCGATGAAGAAACCGTATACCGGCCGTTGGGTATTACGGAAACGTGCCAGTGTGCCGTCCAGGCTGTCGCCGTACCAATGAAGTACCAACCCGAACGATGAAAGCCACAAATATTTGATGTCTGTATTCGACAGCCATCCCCCTATGGCATAAATTACTGTACCCAATACGCCGATATAAGTCAATGTGTCCGAAGTCATCCATCCGGGTTGTCTTTGGGCTAACCATACCAGTGCTTTCTTCTCGGCTTTGCTGAGAAGGGAAGTTTGAATTCTTTCTGCTGATTCTTTTCCCATTGTTGTATTTTTATCTGTGTAAAAAATATGAATGTCCTACAAAGGTAGGACTTAATTTTAGGGCGGAAGTGTTCTTATATGAGACAGAAATGGTCTATTTGGATGAAAGGGAAAGAGTTGTGGTTACAGGAAGTCCTGTTCGGGTTATTCCTTCCGCCTCTATGGATAAGGTGGTTCTTTTGTTGTTATTGTAAAAACGTAGCTGTGCCTCTCCTTGTGCATTGAACTTCACTTCGGGATTCCAATACAGCGTGCGGCGATAGTCTGCAGTGCCAGGCAGGGGACGCCGGCTATAGTCCGGGTGATAGAAGTCCTTGCACACGGAGTAGCCTCTCACGAGGTAACGGCGGTCACGGAAGGTGTATTGTCGTGCTTCACCCGGGAAAAGGCGGTAGTCTACCACCACGTCGGGTTGGTCTGTACCGCTGTACTTCCAACTGTTTTCCTCGCGGGGGGAATAGTCGGTGTAGATGTAAAGTTTGTCCAGATTGTAGAGCTTGTGGTATTTGCGGCGTACGGCTTCCGTTTGGTTGGTGATGGCCACTCCCACAGGTAATGTCTTGTCCTTGTGGTTGAGCGGCAGGCTGTCGTAACGTTCCTGTATGAAGTAATGGCGGGACTGGTTCATGTCGCCGATGTAGGCTGTGCAGACTTGTTTGGTAAAAGTGCGCCAGTCATACATGCCAGAGTTCAGTCCGTAATCTGCTGCCAGGTTGAACGCCTCGTAGGCATCCACCACGAGCGTGGGTTTCTTCAGGTTGAGTTTGCGCAAACCGCCGCGCTTGTTGCGTACGGTCACGGCAGACATAAGGTGCGTGCCCGAAACCAGACTGTCCGGCAGAAGTGACGTGTTTTCCATGTTTTCGAATACGGCATCATGATAATAGCTGTATGGCTTGGGGAAGACGGGATAGAAGCGGTCTTGCTTCACGTAATAGTCCGGGTAGGCTTCTTCGTCGTGGAACTCCTTGTAATTCCGTTTCTCCTTCCGCTTGCTGAATTTGGTGGAGTCCGTAGCCGTCAGGAAGAGGCTGCAATCACCGTGCAGGATGGGGGAGAGCATGGTGAAACGCCCTCCTTTGGTGTCCTGTGAGGCTTCCACGATGTCAGTGCCTTGGGCGAAAGTAGCTGTCACGGTCACTTCCTTTTTCATCTTGCCGTTGTAAGTCGTGCCGTAAAGGTCGTCCAACGAAAACGGCGTGCCGGCCGTAGTGTAGAGGGGAAGCTCTTTTCCCATCCCCGGGATGTAGATAGTATCGCCATAGTCGGCTTCTGGCAAGAGTGAGTAGGTGGGATGCACGCTGCCTGTCAGGGTTTGCATCCGTTCGGGATAGAAAGACAGGCGGAACGGTTCCACGCCTGCCATCTCGTGCCATTCGTAGCGCCGCCATCCCTGTACGAGCATGAGCAGGTCGAGATTGCGGCGGTGTATACTGTCGTCTGCTTCGAAATAATATCCCGGGTCCTCCACGAAGCCTTTCAGGTCACTGCAAAGCAGCATTTCGGTAAGTATTGTGCCGTTGTCATAGGTTGATTCATCCGTACTGTGGTCACGTACGGAAATGGACAACCGGGCAGAGTCAGGTAGGGAGGCATGGAGTTTCAGCCGTATTTCTATAGGCTCGAACGGTGCATATTCTCTTTTTACTCCGTTTACGGTCAGTAATGTACGTGAATGGTTATGGTGGTTGACGAAGAAAAGGCGTTCGGCCAAGATGTGTCCACGTCCGTCGAAGAGGGTCATTTGGTTCACTCCTTCAGCTAAGCTGTCGGCCGGAACATCTGCTGAGGCTTTTCCTTGACTGTCCAGTTCTAAGGCCAAGAAAGCCTGTGTGGCTCCACCGTGTAGGATTTGTAAGCCGATTTTCTCGTCGGACAGTCCATGACTTTCTATCCGGGTATGGACCAGGCTGTCATTTTGTGTGATGCGCAACGTGCATCCTGTATCCTCAACTTCTGGTAATTCCACTTCATATTCATATTTCCCGTATCGGAATACGGCTTTGTATCTTTCTTCGGCTGAGACTTGGGGGATGTAGAACGTGCCGCGTCCGCGATGGACGGTATGCGTACGTGCAACAATCTGCTCATGACAATCGTATATTGTGAGTTCTGCATCGACATGCTGTCCGTTCTCATCGTTCAGTTCGAAGGCCACGTGTCCGGGTAGTCCGGCCACGAGTGTGCCCCCTTCCGGATAGAATTTCAAGTCCATGTCCGGTTTCCCTTTCCGTGTGCGGAAGTATCGTCGCAGAGGGCGAAGCGTCATGTCTTTTGGGTAAGTGCCGGGAGAGGACGGACGATCGAATACGGGAAACACACGTGAGTAGAGCTTGTCGTAGTCGCGAAAGTAGTCTTTTGCCATCTGTTTGTTATAAAACATCTCTTCTGTGTAGGGGGAGTGAGGATGTTCATAACGGCCGAAGTTCAGCATCCAACGTGTATAGGCGCGTAGTTCGTAATACCCGGCGTACAGGGAATCGGTGAGCAGGAAAGCACCGTGTGCCGTGCCGTCCGGCATTTCCAGTTGCTGGCGTTCCACCAGATAACCGTCCGGCGTGAGTAACTCCACGTATAGGATACGGCTCAAATCCGTGAGGGTTCCTTTGTCGCTGCGGGTTACGTAACCTTTGTACCAAATGGTGTCGCCCACGAAATAGCAAGTATTGTCTATGTGCAGGTACACTTTCTCTTGTGGCAGGGTTTCTCCGAAAAGTTTTACATGGGAGGCTAGGGTGTCTATGCCCGGTACATCAGTTGGGTTTTGTGCCGAGGTGGATGAGCACAGAACGAAGATGGCATTCAGCCAAAGTAGAATTTTTTTCATGATGTATTCTTTTTGGATTTTATCTTGCAAACCCCTTGGTTCAAGCTTATGTGCAAATGTAATGATTTTCCGGTGATTAAGAAAGATAGAACAGGGATTTTCCCGAGTAAATCCCCCATATTAGAAATACAGCCGCAATCCTTTATGAAGGATTGCGGCTGTATGATATGAAAAAAGGAAAGACGCGGATTATTTTACCGGCATTTTGTCTATCCGTTTTTGATGACGACCGCCCTCGAAATCCGTGGCGAAGAATTCGTCCATGATTTTGCGTGCCATTTCCGTATCGATGAAACGTCCCGGCATGACCAACACATTGGCATCGTTGTGCTGACGGCACAAATGGGCGATTTCCGGAATCCAACTCAAGCCTGCGCGTATGCCTTGGTGCTTGTTCAGCGTCATGCTGATACCTTCGCCACTGCCGCATATAGCTATGCCCGGATAGCATTCGCCGTCTTCTACGGCTCGTGCCAAAGGATGGGCATAATCGGCGTAGTCGCAACTGGCTTCGGAATCCGTACCAAAGTCCTTGTAGGCATAGCCTTTTTCGGCCAGGTATTCCTTCACGAATTGCTTGAGTGCATACCCTGCGTGGTCTGAGGCCAGACCGACAGTCTTCACTTCCATCATCAGAGCATTTCTTTGACTTGGTTGTACACGTTCAGTGCCGTGAAGCCAAGTTTCTCATCGAGCACCTTGTAGGGAGCCGAGAAACCGAAGCTTTCCAGGCCGAACACTTTGCCGTTGGCACCTACCAGACCTTGGAGGTTGACGGGCAGACCGGCGGTGAGGCCGAATATCTTGGCACCGGCGGGCAGAATCTCTTCCTGATAACACGGACATTGGCTACGGAACAAACCTTCTGACGGGCAGCTTACGATGCGTACTTTCACACCGTCTGCCCGTAACAAGGCTGCACCCGCCACGAGCGTAGATACTTCGGAACCGGAAGCCACGAGGATAACGTCAGGATTCTCATCGGAACCGGCAACGATATAAGCACCTTTGGCTGCCTGGCTATAATCATTTCCTTCCGGCAACATCTCAATGTTTTGGCGGGAAAGGATGAGGGCGGACGGAGTGTCGGTGTTCTCCATGGCGAGTTTCCAACATGCTGTAGTCTCTTCTGCGTCAGCAGGACGGAGCACGAGCAAGGAATTCTGGCCATGATGGTTCTTCAGCTTTTCCATCAGGCGGATTTGTGCCTCTTGTTCAACCGGTTCATGGGTCGGGCCGTCTTCGCCTACACGGAATGCGTCGTGTGTCCAAATGAATTTCACAGGAACTTGCATCAAAGCTGCCATACGTACGGCCGGTTTCATATAGTCCGAGAATACGAAGAATGTACCGCAAGCAGCAATGACACCGCCGTGGAGCATCATACCGATGCAGCAGCAGGCCATGGTCAGCTCGGCTACGCCAGCTTGGAAGAACGCACCGCTGAAATCACCGGAAGTAAAGGCGTGTGTCTTCTTCAGGAAGCCGTCGGTCTTATCAGAATTGGAAAGGTCGGCCGAAGCGCAAATCATGTTGGGCACTTGTTCTGCCAATGCGCCCAGTACGGCAGCAGAGGCGTTACGGGTGGCATCACCTGCTTTCTGTTTGATGGCAGTCCAGTCCACCTTGGGCGCTGCTCCGCTGAACCATTCGGCCTGTTGTGCTGCTTTTTCGGGATTGGCAGAAGCCCATGCTTTTTCTTCTTCCACGCGGGCGGCTACGATACCTTTCAGTTCTTCGGCACGTTTGGCATAAAGTTCCTTCACGTCGTCGAAAATCACGAACGGATTTTCCGGGTCTGCACCGAGGTTCACCATGGTGTTCTTATAAGCGTCTCCACCGAGAGGAGCACCGTGTGTCTTACAGTTATGTTCGTAGGAAGAGTTGTCGTCCTTACGGGCACCCTTGCCCATGATACACTTACCGATAATCAATGTAGGACGTTGGTTTTCTGCTTTTGCAGCGTTTAACGCCTCGCGAATCTGTTCGCAGTCGTTACCGTTGATTTCAATGACGTTCCAGTTCCATGCACGGTATTTCATGGCTGTGTCCTCGGTTGTTACATCCTTGGTCTCGGTAGAAAGTTGGATGTCGTTGGAGTCGTAGAACATGATCAGGTTGTCCAGGCCGAGGCAGCCTGCAATACGTCCGGCACCTTGGGAGATTTCTTCCTGGATGCCCCCGTCGGAAATATATGCGTAGATGGTCTCTTTGGCAAAAGTCGGATTGCCGGTACGTGCTGCCAAGAACTTGGCAGCGATGGCTGCACCAACGGCGAACACGTGTCCCTGTCCCAACGGACCTGAAGTGTTTTCGATGCCGCGCATTACGTCTACTTCGGGATGGCCCGGGGTGGGAGAACCCCATTGGCGCAACTGTTTCAGTTCGTCAAGCGTGAACTTGCCGATGAGGGCCAATTGCGAATAGAGCATGGGAGCCATGTGTCCGGGGTCGAGAAAGAAACGGTCGCGTCCTTCCCATTTAGGATTAGCCGGATCATATTGCAAAAATTCGGAGTACAATACGTTGATGAAGTCAGCACCACCCATTGCACCGCCCGGGTGGCCGGATTTGGCCTTTTCAACCATGGAAGCAGCCAGGATACGGATGTTGTCGGCTGCGTGGTTCATTACTTGTTTGCTATTCATATTCACTAAATTTTAAATTGAATCCATACTTAAACAGTCTTAAAGCCTGTCTTTTGTATTTTATAAGGACAAAGATAATGGTTTTCTTCCGAATATTTATCTTTTGAACCGGACGGCTGCTTCTTCAATGGGCAGTCCGGCCTTATAGTTTTCAATATATTTGTTGAAGCCTTCCACGTCCTCTGCTGTGGGTGAAACCTCTATGCCTGCATCACCGGCAAAGACATGTTCGTCCAAGAAGTCAGCCAGTGATTGTTTCTTTTCGTTGTTTACAAGGTAGGAACCCAACAGGGCGATTCCCCATGCACCGCCTTCTCCGGCTGTTTCCATGACAGATATCGGAGAGTTGATGGCTGCTGCCAAAACCCGTTGGCCTACTCCCTTGGTACGGAACAAGCCCCCGTGGCCGGTAATCCGGTCCACTCTGATTTTTTCTTCGTTGAAAAGGATGTCGTTACCAATCTTAAGAACACCGACAGAAGCATATAAGTGTGCCCTCATAAAGTTGGCCAAGTTGAATTTGTCATTGGCGGAGCGGACAAATAAAGGTCTGCCTTCGGCAAGTCCGGTAACAGGTTCGCCAGAGAAATAATTGTAGGATACGAGTCCACCGCAATCCGGATGGCCTGTGAGTGCGTGGTTGTAAAGCTTGCCGTATATGTCGTCCATATCGACGGGCTGGCCCTGAAGTTCTTGGAACTCCTTGAAAAGGTTGACCCATGCGTTGAGGTCGGAAGTACAGTTGTTGCAGTGTACCATGGCGACGAGGCTTCCGTCCGGCGTGGTTACCATGTCTATCATCTCGTAAGGTTTGGACAATTCCTTTTCCAGTACGATCATGGAGAACGAAGAAGTTCCGGCCGAAACATTTCCGGTACGTTGTTTGACTGCATTCGTGGCCACCATACCGGTTCCGGCGTCACCTTCCGGGGGACAAAGCGGTATGCCTGCTTTCAAATTGCCGGATACGTCCAGCCTCTTGACTCCTTCAGGAGTGAGCAGGCCGGCATTTTCGCCGGCATTCAATACCTTGGGGAGAATATTTTCCAGTTTCCAACCATATCCTTTGGGGGCAACCAGTTTGTCAAACTTGGCCACCATTTCAGCCGAATAGTTCTTGGTGGCCGGGTCGATGGGAAGCATGCCGGATGCATCGCCAATGCCCAATACCTTTTCACCCGTAAGTTGCCAATGTACGTAACCCGCAAGCGTAGTCAGGAAATCTATTTCGTTGACATGCTTTTCGTTGTTCAGTATGGCTTGATATAAATGAGAGATGCTCCATCTGAGAGGGATGTTGTAGACAAAAAGCTCGGATAGAGCTGCAGCGGCTTGCCCGGTGTTCGTGTTTCTCCATGTACGGAAAGGGACCAGAATCTCTTCATTCTTGTCGAATGCCATGTAGCCGTGCATCATAGCGCTGACGCCAATGGCTGCCAAGGTCTCTATTTCTGTGTCATATTGCTTTTTTACATTGGCACGGAGATCGGCATAGCAATCTTGCAGTCCATACCATATTTCTTCTATACTGTATGTCCAAAGGCCATCTACCAACTGGTTTTCCCAAGTATGACTTCCTTGGGCGATGGGGTGGTTCTCAGGATCAATCAGGACCGCCTTGATTCGTGTAGAACCGAATTCTATACCCAGGATAGCTTTTCCGGTTTCGATGGTTGACTTAGCATCTGTTTTCATATTTAACCCTATAAATTAAAGTATAACAATAATAAATGAATAAATTAAAAGTGCTGCAAACGATAGCTCGCCGAGCACTTTTAATTTTAAATCCTTTGCCGGTATGCTATTAGCAAAGTGCTTTGTTCAGCATATAATACACTTCGTTCATGCGGAGTTCCTTCTTGAACTCGCTGATAGTCGTGTCTTTGTTGATGTGTACCATTTCGATACCGGAAATTTCGGCATAGTCTTCCCAATATTCGGCTGTCAAGTCGTATGAGAAGCAAGAATGGTGTGTTCCACCGGCCAAAATCCAGGCACCTGCACCGATTTCGAAGTTCGGCATGGGTTTCCATAATGCGGAAGCCACAGGGAGCTTAGGCAGAGGTTTCGGTTCGATACATTCCACATCGTTTACAATGAGGCGGAAACGGTTGCCCAAATCAACGACCGTGGCAGTGCAGCCTTTGCCTACTTTTGAAGTGAAGACCAAACGGGCTGTCTGGCTCTTGCGGATACCGATACCAAGGAAATGTACTTCCAGACGCGGTTTCTTTGCTGCGATGAGCGGGCAAACTTCCAACATGTGAGCTTGCAGGATAGAACTGTTCTCTCCATTGAAATTCAACGTGTAATCCTCCAAGAATGAACAACCTGTAGGCAGACCTTGGTTCATTACCCATACTGTACGGTAGAGAGCGGCAGACTTCCAGTCGCCTTCGGCACCGAAACCATAACCATCGGCCATCAAACGTTGTGAAGCTAAGCCGGGGATTTGGTCGAAATGGCTGCCGTCTGTTTGTCCCAAGTCATCGAAGTTGGTTGTGAAACCTTTGGCTCCTTTGGCTTTCAAGATGGCTCGCAGGGCGAGTTCAGCCTTAGCTGAGTTCCACACCTTTTGATAAGCTTCAGTGGTCTTGTCTTCCAATGTGGCATCGTGATCGTATTCATTAAAATAGGTTTTCACTAAAGCTTCCACATCGGCATCTTTTACTTCTGCATGGTATTGCATCAGTTCGCTAACCGGACAGTAGTCTACATGATAGCCCATGCGTTGTTCGGCCTCGACTTTATCCCCGTCTGTTACGGCTACATTGTTCATCTGGTCGCCGAAACGGATAATCAACATGTCTTGTGCATCAGCCCATGCGGCACAAACACGCATCCATACGGCAATCTTGTGTTGGGTATCCTCGTCTTGCCAATAACCTACGACTACTTTACGGCGGATACGCATACGGGTACAGATATGCCCGAATTCGCGGTCACCGTGGGCAGATTGGTTCAGGTTCATAAAGTCCATATCCATGGTATCCCAAGGTATCTCTTTGTTGAACTGCGTGTGGAGATGGAGCAACGGTTTCTTTAACTGCTGCAAACCGTGTATCCACATCTTAGCCGGTGAGAATGTGTGCATCCAGGTGATTACGCCAATGCACTTCTCGTCATTGTTGGCTGCTTTGAATACGGCTTCCACTTCTTTGGAAGAATTGGCCGTTCCTTTATAGACTACTTTAACGGGAAGTTTGCCGGAGGCATTCAAACCGTTAACCATTTGAGTGGAGTGACCGTCGACTGCCACTACTGCGTCACCACCGTACAGAAGCTGTGCTCCCGTAACAAACCATACTTCATATTGATCAAATGCGTTCATGATAAAAATTTTAAATTGTTAGAGATTTGTTAGTTAATATACTTTGTTTATTTCTTTTTCTGTCCGTAGTAGGCGTTCGGTCCGTGTTTACGGTTATAATGCTTCTCGATGAGCAGTGGATTCATTGTGGTTTCAGGGTTTACCATAAAGGATACGAAAGCCATTTTGGCACACTGCTCCATCACCTTGGCATTGTAAACGGCATTGGCCGGACTCGTACCCCAACTGAACGGACCGTGATTCTTTACCAATACACCTGGTGTGTGGTCGGGGTTGATTCCTTCAAACCGTTTAACGATAACATTGCCGGTTTCCAATTCGTATTGTCCTTCTACTTCTGCCTTTGTCATGTCGGAGGTGCAGGGGATAGCTTCGTGGAAATAGTCGGCATGTGTCGTCCCGATATTAGGAATGTCTTTGCCGGCCTGAGCCCATGCGGTAGCATAAGTGGAGTGGGTGTGGACTACTCCTTGAATGTTCGGGAAAGCTTTGTAGAGGACAAGATGTGTCGGTGTGTCGGATGAAGGATTCAATTCTCCTTCTACCACCTTGCCGCTTTCCAAATCTACCACAACCATGTCCGAGGCCTTCATTGTATCGTAGTCCACGCCGCTCGGTTTGATGACTACGAGTCCCTTTTCACGGTCGATGCCTGATACATTCCCCCATGTGAAGATAACCAAACCTTGTTTTACTAAATCAAGATTGGCTTGATATACCTTTTCTTTGAGTTCTTCTAACATAGTTCATAATTTAAATTTAGGGGCTTTACGGTAAGCGTTTTCGTTGAACTTATATAAAGCAGCTCCCCGTTTCGACCCTGTTTTATCAATTTTATCTGTTTTTTCGATATAGTTCAAGTCTGCAACCCGTTTGCGGAAATTCCGTTTATCAAAAGGCTCCCCATAGATAGCTTCGTACAAACTTTGCAATTGGAACAGAGTGAACATACTTGGCAAAAGGTTGAAACCGATAGGTTCGGAAGAGGCTTTCTTTTGCAACATGATTCTGGCTTGATTTACCATTTGGGAATGGTCGAAAACAAGTGGTGGAATTTCGTTGATTTCCGCCCAATGCGCATTATGCTGCTGTACCAGATTCCGGTCATATTCATTGATGTTGATTAATGCATAATATGCCACGGATATTACTCTTTCTCCCGGGTCACGGTCTACTTCTCCAAAAGTTCCGACCTGTTCCATATATACGTTTTCAAGTCCTGTCAGTTCTGCCAAGACTCTTTTGGCTGCATCGTCTACGCTTTCTCCGTCTTGCACGAATCCACCCATTAAGGACCAACTACCCTTTGCCGGTTCGAAATTCCGCTTGAGCAAGAGCAGTTTTAAACTGCCCTTGTCAAAGCCGAATATGATGCAATCTACGGAAACGTAGAATCGAGGGTTTATATTATAATAGGTGGTCATTATCTATATTTGTGTTACCAGAAATATGCATAGAATAAGGCACAGAGTATGATGACACCTAAAGAGGCTATGACATCCCAAACGTTCCAACTTTCACGGATGGTCTTCTTATAATTGCCTGTAAAGGTGATTGCAGCAATCTGCTCGGCAGATGGTTTCGCTGTGAACATTGATACAATGTACATCAGAATGATGATGAATACGAGCAGCCAGACCTCGAAGATGAGCCAATTGGTCTGCCAGAACCAACTGGTATATTCCCAAAATGCGCCGTCCATGACAGCTTTTCCAGAGTCGGTAATGACGTTGGTGAGCAAACGTACCATACCAATCAGGAAACCGCCAATCAGACCCCATTCACCCGCTTTCGGAGTGATTCTCTTGGAGAATATACCAAGGGTGAATACGGCAACCATGGCTGGGGCAATCAAGGATTGGATATCTTGAAGGTATGAGTATAAGTTACCCATGTTCATCATGATGGGCATCCATGCCAATCCGAGCAATACGACCACAACTGTAGCCACACGTCCTACCAATACATAATGACTTTCACTCTTTCCTTTTTTCATAGGCTTGTAGAAATCCTCTGTAAACAAAGTGGCACAGCTATTGAAGAATGCGGCCAAGGAAGCTACGAGTGCACAGATAAAACCGATAGTCACAATACCTTTAATTCCAGCCGGGAGAATGTTTTTTACCATCATGGCAAAAGCACCATCGGTGTCATGGGTGTTAGTGATATCCATGACAATACCACTGCCGGCTTTTTGGGAAAGTGCAAAAGCCACCATGCCGGGAATGAGGAACATGAAAACCGGAAGGAGTTTGAAATAACCGGCCGCAATTGTACCACGGCGCGCACGTGCCATGACTTTGCCGTTATCTTCACCTTTGGTTTGTCCGAGTACACGTTGTACAATATGCTGGTCTGTACACCAATACCAAAAACCGATGATTGACGCACCGAGGAAGACCACATAACCGGGGAATTGCGGATACATGGGGTCAGCGGGATCGGTGTGGAACATGTGGGTTGTTCCGAACCCGTCATGGGCTGCATTGCATACGGCCATCATTTGAGACCATCCTTCAGTGATGCTACCGTCACCCAACATGTTCAAACCGAGGAACAGAACCAAGAAAGAACCGATAATGAGAATCGGGGTCTGGATGGCGGATAAAGTCATTACTCCTTTCATTCCGCCAAATACCGTGAATACGGCAGTGATTGCGATAAGGCCAATCGCACCGTACCAGAACGGAAGGCCGAGGAGATACTCAAAGAAGATACCACCGGTAAACGCAGTGACGGAGACTTTGGTCAACACGTAGGCAATCAGTGTGATGATGGACAGCCACGAACCTGTACGTTGGGTATAGCGGAATTTCAGGAAGTCCGGCATCGTGATAATCTTTCCCATTTTGTTATTCAACAATTGATAGAATGGAACGAACAACCAACCTAATATCAGAATCATCCATCCTTGCATTTCCCAATGGGCCATGCCTACACCGTCTTTGGCTCCTGTGCCGGCCAGACCGACAAGGTGTTCGGAACCTATATTGGCTGCAAAAATAGCCGCACCGATGATGTACCAAGGTTCGCCCTTTCCGAAAAGGTAATCTTGGCTGTCGGCCCCTTGCATTTTCTCTTTGTCTTTTTTGATGGAACGGTAGACAGCCCATACAATCGCTATGACTCCGATGGCGAGAACCAACCAGTCAAGCCATATAAATTCACTTGAATTCCAATTCATGTTTTTGTTTTTGTTTGATGATATAGTTAATGATGATTATTTCTCCACGGTGAATTTGAAAATACATTCGCTGTGATAAGCCTGTCCCGGCTCCAATATTACCGAAGGCCATTCCGGTTTATTCGGGCTATCGGGGTAGTGCTGGGTTTCGAGGCAAACGGAAGCACGCTGGTTGTATACGATTCCTTTCTTTCCGCTTAATGTACCATCCAAGAAGTTTCCGCTGTAGACTTGAATGCCGGGTTCATTCGTATAAACTTCTAATGAGATGCCGCTTGTCGGCGAAGTTAGTTTTGCTGCTAATTGGTTGATATCTCCTTGGGTGTTCAATACCCAATTATGGTCATAACCGTTGCCGTTTTTCAGTTGGATAAAATCAAATTTGTCTATATCCTGTCCTACGGCTTTCGGAGTAGTAAAATCCATTGGAGTTTCTTTTACTGTAACGATTTCGCCCGTAGTCATATATGTACTGTCTACAGGAGTATAGTTGTCCGCATTGATATATAAAATATGATCGGTAGCTGGTTGAGACGGATTGCCTGATAAGTTGAAATAAGAATGGTTGGTCATATTGATGACGGTCTTCTTATCTGTGGTTGCATCGTATTTAATGTCCAAGGCATTATCACCGCTTAGGGTATAGGTCACCGTTGCAGTTACAGCTCCTGGGAAGTTTTGGTCCCCGTCAGGAGAATACATCGTCATAGCCAGTGTCGTATCGTTCAATTGCTTTCCCTCATACACTTGATATTGCCATCCTTGAGGCCCTCCATGCAGACAATGGCCAAAATTATTGGTGGGCAATTGAATAGAATCCCCATCAATAACGATTCTGCCTTTGTTTATTCGATTGGCATAGCGACCTATTGCGGCCCCGAAATCACTGGGCTTGTTAATGTAATCGGCTATACTGTCGAAACCTAACACGACATCGCGTAAAGAATCATTTTTGTCTGGTACCATAATAGATACAATCCGCCCGCCAAAGTTTGTGATACAAACTTCCATTCCATTGGAATTTTTAAGAGTGTACAAACTTGTCGGTTTGCCTTTTACGTCGGCTACGAAATTCTGCGGATCAAGTCCTGAAACGGTTAAATTACTTTGAGGTTGTTGGCTACATGAAGCCAAAAGAACTGTGATAAGTCCTACACCTAAGATTGCATTTCTTTCTTTTTTCATGGTGAATGAATTAAAAGATTTAAATTGAATGTAAAGTTACGACTTTATCTCGTATTTCTATTGCAAATATAGATGTTTTTGGGCATAAGGTGTATGCCTTACACTTCTTTTTATTCTTTTTTCTATGTTATAGTTTATTAAAAACCGTACAACTGTAGAAAAATAAGATAGATAAGACACCATTTTATTCAGTTGTGGGTTGCGTTAATAAAAAGGGAACCACTACATTATAATGATTCCCTTTTTCTACATAAATAAGATGCTAAGATTTTGTTTTTAGCAGAGTTTTCTGGATCCGTCTCCGATGACTACATCAATAATGACCGGTTCTTTGCCGAATTTTTCTTTGAATTTCGATTTGGCTACTTTTACGAAGTTGTCATAAAGTTCATCACTTACAAGGTTGATAGTACAACCTCCGAACCCTCCTCCCATAATACGAGAACCAGTTACCCCTTCTTCTTTTGCTATATCATTCAGAAAGTCCAATTCCGGGCAGGAAACTTCGTATTCTTTGCTCAGGCCGTAATGGGTTTCGTACATTTTCTGTCCTACGGTTTCGTAGTCGCCTTTCTCCAAAGCGTCACAAACAGCCAAGACACGTTCTTTCTCGCCAATGACATATTTAGCTCGCATGAAATCTTCAGCTGATACTTCGTTCTTCACTTCGTCCAACATGGCATAGTCTGCATCGCGTAAACTTTTTACCTCTGGGTGATGCTTGTTGATGGTGGCAGCTACGTTTTCGCAACTTCTGCGGCGGTCATTATAGGGGGAACCTACAAGTTCGTGCTTTACGCAAGAGTTTACCAATACCAATTTATAGCCTTTCGGGTCGAACGGGAAGTATTCAAACTCACCGCTACGGCAATCCAAACGCATCAAACTACCTGCTTTACCGTGAACAGAAGCGAATTGGTCCATGATACCGCAATTGCATCCCAAATATTTATGTTCTGTAGCCTGTCCTACTTTAGCCAATGTCATTTTGTCTATTTTGTTTTCGCCGAACATATCGTTGAGTGCAAAAGCATATACGCTTTCCAATGCAGCAGAAGAAGACATTCCTGCGCCGAGAGGAACATCGCCAGCGAATGCTGTGTTAAAACCTTCCACAGGAACACCCAATGCCATCATTTCCCGGCACACGCCGAAAATGTAGCGAGCCCAACTTGCTTTTGGTCCCTTTTCATCGTCTAAAGAAAACTCCACGTAATCTTTCAAGTCGATAGAGTAGGCACGTACATTTCTTGTCCCGTTTACTTTTATTTCAGCTATCATACCTTGTTGAACAGCACCGGGGAATACAAATCCGTCATTATAATCAGTGTGTTCACCGATGAGGTTGATACGACCCGGAGAAGCATATACAGAACCGGTTGTTCCATCAAAATGTTCAATGAAACGGCTTCTTACATCATCTATTGTCAATTTCATAATCCATTTATTTTATGAGGTTAATAAAAAGAGATTTTTCTTATCCTTTAAGTCCTACCTTAGAACCTTTCCAACAGAACCAAATAACATAGAGGTAGTAGATAAACATCATGCAGATTGCCATTCCTACACCTGTATGGTCCACTACGACACCCATCAACAACGGCAGTGTGGCCGCACCTATTACACCCATGTTAATGATACCGCTAGCTGCTTTTGTATGTGGTCCCAATTCCTGCAAACCGAGGTTGAAGATGAGCGGCCACATTACAGAGTGGAACAAGCCGGCTGCCAACATGGCGTATACGGCCGCCATCCCCGGAAGAACGAATGAAATGCCGACGCATGCCGCACCTCCGAGAAGGCAAACCGTCAACAAATGGCGTGGTTGGTATTTGCTTAACACACCGGCACCGATGAAACGTCCAACCATCATACCACCCCAGTACAAGGGCAGGAAATCTTCGGCTTTGCCGCCCAAATCAGGCTTGCTGTCGAAATAAGCAGACAACATGGAGGGAATACCGATTTCCAATCCCATATACATAAAGATGGCAAAAGCACCAAACCATACGTGGGGGTACTTGAACACGCTCGATTTGTATTCTCGTGTGTCACCATTGTCGGCAGCTTGCTCTTCTTCTTTGATTTCCGGAAGTTTCAAGAAGTAAAGAATGATGCAAAGCAGGAAAGTAAAGATACCCAATCCCAAGAAAGGAACGGTCACATCGTTTCCGCTTAATTGATCTTCCGATTTGCCTGCAATAATAAAGTAGGTAATAAACATCGGAGCCAATGTCGTGGCTACAGAATTTAGGGCCTGGCTTAACGTCATACGGAATGCCCCTTTCTCGGGTGCGCCTAACACCATGACGTACGGATTCGCAACGAGTTGCAACATGACGATACCCAATGCCACACAACACATGCTAGCCAAGAAAATATTATAGATGGTCGTCTGGGTGGCATCCAAATTCGTTGAGATACCAAAGTAATTGATTACGAATCCCAATCCGACAACGGCCAAACCAAGAACCAATGTCATCTTATAACCAATCTTGTTCATCATAAGAGCAAAGGGAATTGACAAGGCATAAGCTCCATAAAATGCGGAATTAACGAGTTGTCCCTGTGCTTCTGTCAGGTTGAATACGGTCTTGCAGAATCCAATCATAGAATTGTTCATTGTCGTTACGAAACCGATAAGGAAGCAAACGATAATGACCACCGTGAGGGCGAACGTGTAGTTCGGTTGCGTTTTTTGAGTCATTTGATAATTTGTTTTTTTAAGATTTGTTTTTCTATTATAGTTTCACTTATTTTTCAGTACCGAATTTATAGATTGTGGTTTGGGTATAAGTTTCTCCCTGTTTTAGAACTACAGACGGAAAGTAGGGGCGATTGGGAGAATCGGGGAAATGTTGGGCTTCAAAGCAAATTGCGCTTCGACGCGGGAATGTTGCTCCCAATTGTCCCTTGTATCCGTCAGCCCAATTATCCGTGTATACTTGAACTCCAGGTTCGGTGGTATAAACTTCCATTGTACGGCCGGAAACAGGCTCGTATATTTTAGCTGCAAAACTCAGTTCGCCTACTTCTCTCTTGTTGAGGACGAAGCAATGGTCGTAACCGGCGCCATTCTGCGTCTGTTCGTCATCGGCATCTATGCGTTCGCCGATTTCACGCGAGGTCGTAAAATCAAAAGGAGTGCCTTTTACAGGTTTGATTTCTCCCGTAGGAATAGAGGTGTTGTCAATAGGAATGAAATAATCAGCATTAATCTGACATTGCAGTTTTTCAATAGTTGGAGTGGGGTTGGCAATACCGGCCAAACTGAAGAACCCGTGATTAGTCATATTGACGATGGTTGTTTTGTCGGTTGTCCCTTTGTATTCGATGATCAATTCATTGTCGTTGGTGAACGAATAAGTGACATCCATGTCTAATTTTCCAGGAAAACCTTCTTCATTATCTGCGAATGTATAATGTAAAAGTAAGGTACGCTCGTCCGTCTGTCGGGCATCCCAAACCCGGGCATGGCATCCGGTCGGACCGCCGTGAAGGCTATTCGGCCCGTTATTAACCGTCAATGAATACTCTTTCCCTTCTAACGTGAATTTACCCTTACAGATACGATTACCATAACGGCCTATCAGCGTACTGAGGAATGGCTCCGGGCTACTGATAACCTCCTGGATGTTGTCATGCCCTTGAATGACATTTGCCATTTTTCCGTCGCGGTCAGGAACCATGATGGCAACCAATGCTCCTCCGTAGTTTGTAATGGCTACTTCACAACCCTTATTGTTTCTCAGGATAAACAAATCTGTTTGTTTGCCCTGAACTTCTGCTTGAAAATCTTCTCTTTTAAGACCACTAATATTTTTTAAACTCATCAGACTAATGATTTAAAGTTAAATTATCGTTATGCAAAATAAGAAAAAAACTTTCTTATTGCAAAAGATTTCGGGGAAAAAGATGATGCAGAAATGAGAAGATTTGCAGATTATGCTTGTTCGGGGTGATAAAAGGCTAAAAAGTCGGCAACAACGAACGTGCTGCCTCCTACGAAAATCAAATCCTTTTCCGTAGAAGATTGCCGTGCCGCCTGAAAGGCAGACCGTACGTCGGGCCAGGAAGTTCCCCTTAATCCGGCTTCTTGGGCGAGTGTTTGGAGTGTGTGTTCGTTAAGTGCCCGTTTGACGCTTGCTTTTGTGAAATAATAGATGGCACATTTGGGAAGTTGTTGTAGGACGGAATGAATATCTTTGTCATTCACCATACCTATTATAATGTGGAGTTTATCGGCTTGGACGCATTCCAGTTGTTCGGCGATATAACTTATCCCCCCTGTATTATGTCCAGTGTCACAGATTACAGTGGGGCGCGTTCCGAGTTGCTGCCAACGACCTCGTAAACCGGTAAGTTTGCAGACGTGTCCGAAGCCGAGTTCAATGTGTTCTTGCGCGATAATATAACCGGCTTTTCGTAGTTCGTCAATAGCTGCAAGTATGGTTGCCGTGTTCTTTTCTTGGCAGAGTCCTCCCAGTTCGCCTATAAAACTTCCGTAATGAAGAGTCTCGTAAACACGTGTATTGCCTTCCGGACGGGAGGAGATGATTTCATGCTCTTCTTCTGCAAATCTTATTGGTGCATTCATCTCCAATGATTTATCCTTGAAAACCTTTTTCGTTTCCTCGGTAGTCTCTCCGATGACCACTGGAACTCCGGGCTTGATGATTCCTGCTTTCTCCCCGGCAATTTTCGCAAGGGTGTTTCCCAAAAATTGTACATGGTCAAAGCTGATATTGGTAATGACGGACAAATCCGGAGTTATGATGTTGGTACAATCCAAGCGTCCTCCCATGCCCACTTCGATAACGGCGACATCCACTTCGGCTTTTGCAAAATATTTAAAAGCCAAAGCCGTTGTCAATTCAAAGAAAGAAGGGTGCAGAGGTTCGAAGAAAGAGCGTTCGTCTTCGACAAAAGAAACCACTTCGCATTCCGGTATCATTTGTCCGTTTACCCGTATGCGCTCTCTGAAATCGGTCAGGTGAGGTGACGTATAAAGCCCCACTTTGTAACCTGCGGTTTGGAGTATGGCTGCCAATGTATGGCTGCACGACCCCTTGCCGTTAGTGCCCCCCACGTGGATGGTTTTGAATTTACGGTGGGGGTGACCAAAATGCTCATCTAGCAACAAGGTGTTGCTTAGACCTTCTTTGTAAGCAGTTCCTCCTACATTTTGGAACATGGGTACACTGTTAAACAAATATGTCGTGGCTTCTTTATACGTCATCTCCTTATTTATAGCTTTTATTCAAAATAGCTTTTGAACTTTCTGAATATCTTTTCTTTAATGGATGGATTCGGAGCGAAGTTATCACTCTTCTTCATCTCTTCCAACGTCTTCTTTTCGTCTTTGCTCAAAGCTTCCGGAATATACACACTGATATTTACGATAAGGTCTCCTGTGCCGTATCCGTAACCTTGTACGGCAGGCAACCCCTTGCCTCTCAAGCGTACCACCTTGCCCGGTTGTGTGCCCGGTTCTATTTTGATTTTTACCTTTCCGTCGATGGTAGGGATTTCCGCATCGCCGCCCAATGCTGCAGTGGGGACATCCAAGAGCAAATTGTATATCAGATTATTGTCTTCCCGTAAGAGTTCCTTGTGCGGCTCTTCTTCGATATAGACCTGAATGTCTCCCGGGACTCCGTTACGTCGGGCTGCATGGCCTTTTCCCGTGACGGTGACGACCATGCCGTCTCCTACGCCTGCGGGAATTTTCACTTCAATGACTTCTTCGCCGTTGACGATGCCTTCCCCTCCACATTCTTTGCATTTATTCTTTATAATAGTTCCTTCTCCTCCACATGTAGGGCAAACAGCTTGTGTTTGCATCATGCCGAAAATGCTTTGTTGGGTTTTCACGACAAAGCCGTTACCATGGCATGTCGGGCATGTCTCGGTCGCGCCGCTACCCTCGGCTCCGCTTCCGTGGCAATGAGGGCAGGCCACTTTCTTTTTGACCTTGAATTTTTTGGTTACTCCTGTGGATATTTCCTGGAGCGTCATTCTTACTTTGAGGCGAAGATCCCCTCCTCTGTATTGGGGTTTCCGGGTTCTGCCGCCTCCACCGAAGCCACCAAATCCGCCATGGCCTCCGAATATGTCACCAAACATAGAGAAGATATCATCCATGTTCATACCACCACCGCCAAATCCGCCGGCACCATTTACGCCTTCTGGCCCGAACTGGTCGTAACGGGCACGTTTTTGCGGGTCGCGGAGCACGTCGTATGCTTCTGCAGCTTCTTTAAATTTAGCTTCGGCTTCCTTATCATCCGGATTACGATCGGGATGATATTTGATAGCCATTTTCTTATAAGCCCTTTTTATCTCGTCGTCCGAGGCGTTTTTTGAAACGCCTAGCACTTCATAATAGTCACGTTTCGCCATATTTTATTGAGGTTTAAAGTCCTACGGCCACTTGAGAGTGGCGAATCACCTTTTCATTTAAAGTATAGCCTGTTTTGACACAGTCGATGATTTTACCTTTCATTTCATCCGAAGGAGCCGGTACTTGGGCGATAGCCTCATGCAAATCCGTGTTGAAATCGGCATTTTCGGTCTCTATTTTCTTGACCCCTTGTTCGCCTAAGACTTTTACGAATTTTTGGAATATCAGGTCAACCCCTTCTTTTACGGCAGCCACGTCTTCCATCTTGTCCATATTCTTCAATGCACGTTCCATGTCGTCCAATACAGGCAGTATGGCCGTAATTGTTTTTTCCGCCCCGTTTAAAATCAATTCAGCTTTTTCTTTGATGGTACGTTTGCGGTAATTGTCAAATTCGGCAACCTGACGCAGGTATTTGTCTTGCAGTTCTGCCACTTTGGTTTCTGCAGCAGCCAATTTATCTTCCACAGACATTTCCTTTGCAGGTTGTTCTTCAGTTTTGTCGCCTTCGTCTTGTTGTGTGGTTGCTACATTATCCAAAGTTTCCTCTTGTTGGGCTTTCAGCTCTTCTTCGTTCATATCTTTATTTTTTTCCATGATGCAATATTTTAAAAGGGTATTTAGTCGCTAAATACCCTACAAATAGTTTGCCATTCGGCTTTTGTTTCTCAAAAATATTTTTAATCCCCGTACATTCTTGTTTTAAGCTCCTTGATGTGGTCGCTGGCAATGTACTCGTCGTATTCCATCATCTTGTCGATAATGCCGTTGGGGGTGAGCTCGATGATGCGGTTGGCTACGGTTTCGATGAACTCGTGGTCATGGCTGGAGAACAAGATGTTGCCTTTGAACAGTTTCAGGTTGTTGTTGAAAGCCTGGATGCTCTCCAAATCCAGATGGTTTGTCGGAGTGTCCAAAACGAGGCAGTTGGCGTTTTTCAGCTGCATGCGGGCTATCATGCAGCGCATCTTCTCTCCTCCTGAAAGCACGTTGACTTTCTTCAGGACCTCCTCTCCCGAGAACAGCATTCTTCCGAGGAAGCTCTTGAAATAAACTTCGTTGCCTTCACCGAACTGGCTCAGCCAATCCACAAGGTTCAAGTCGCTTTCGAAGAAGCGGGTGTTGTCGAGAGGCAAATATGCCGTAGTGATGGTTACTCCCCACTTGTAGTCGCCTCCTTGTGCTTTACGGTTACCGTTGATGATTTCAAAAAAAGCTGTCATGGCACGAGGGTCACGGCTCAGAAAGACAATTTTATCTCCTTTCTCTACGGTAAAGTTCACGTCGTTGAAAAGCACGGTTCCGTCATCCGTCGTGGCGCGTAACCCTTTCACCTCAAGGATTTGGTTGCCTGGCTCGCGTTCCATCTGGAAAATGATGCCCGGGTATTTGCGGGTAGAGGGGCGGATTTCCTCTACATTTAGTTTTTCCAACATCTTTTTCCGACTGGTGGTCTGCTTGCTTTTAGCTACGTTGGCTGAAAAACGCCGGATGAATTCTTCCAATTCCCGTTTCTTTTCTTCGGCCTTGGCTTTTTGGTTTTGAGCTTGCCGCAGAGCTAACTGACTGGATTCGTACCAGAAACTATAATTGCCTGCAAACATCGTTACTTTGCCGAAATCAATATCCACTGTATGTGTACAAACTGCATCCAGAAAATGGCGGTCGTGGCTTACAACCAATACCGTATGTTCGAAATCGGAAAGATAGGATTCAAGCCATTGCACCGTGTCGAGGTCGAGGTCGTTGGTCGGCTCGTCCAACAGCAGGTTGTCCGGTTCGCCGAAGAGGGCTTTTGCCAACATGACACGTACCTTTTCCTTACCGCTCAGTTCGCCCATCAGTGCGTAATGCTTGTCTTCTTTGATACCCAGTCCGCTCAACAAGGCCGCAGCATCGCTTTCGGCATTGTATCCGCCCATTTCCGCGAACTTTTCTTCCAGTTCGGCCACTTTGATGCCGTCTTCGTCCGAAAAATCAGCTTTGGAATAAAGCGCATCGCGTTGTTGCATGATGTCCCACAATATGGTGTGTCCCATCAGCACGGTGTTCAGTACGGTACATTCGTCATATTGGAAGTGGTCCTGGCTAAGTACGGAGAGCCTTTCGCCCGGTCCTAGTTCCACGCTGCCTTTTGTCGGTTCCAATTCTCCGGAGATGGCTTTCAGCAACGTGGACTTTCCGGCTCCGTTAGCCCCGATGACCCCGTAAATGTTTCCATTGGTGAACTTCATGTTTACATCCTTGTACAGGACTCTTTTCCCGAACTGGATGGCAAGATTCGATACGCTAATCATACTCTATATACCTTATTATATATGTCTTGGTTTGTAATACGGCGCAAAGGTACGAAAAATATTTTATTCGTTCATGGTTTCTCCCGTAAACTGCAACGGGAGCAGGGCTTTGATGGAGTCGACCACGTAAGTGCCCTCTTCTCCGAACAGCAGGATGCGTATGGGGCGACCGTACCGTTCTTCCACTCCAAGGATGACTTGCCGGCAAGCTCCGCAAGGAGGGATGGGGGATTTCAGGAAAGTCCCGTGGGCGTATGCCGCAATGGCCAGTTCTTCCACGCTTTTCTCCGGGTAGCGTGCGTTGGCGTAGAATAGTGCGGTACGTTCCGCGCACAGGCTTGACGGGAAGGCGGCGTTTTCTTGGTTGCTTCCTGTGACTATGGTGCCATCGGACAACCGGGCCGCAGCTCCTACACAGAATTTTGAAAAAGGTGCATAGCTGGTTTGTGTGGCATCTTTGGCTTTGTCTATTAACTCTCGGTCCGCATCCGTTAGTTCCTCGTAGTCGTATATTCGGACTTTGCTGATGATTTCTTTTTCTTTCATGGGACTTTCCTCTTTTGGTTAGTAACATACAAATATAAGCTTTTTATATGTAAAGGGGTGGTTAAAGCGAAAAAAAGAGGATGTGCCTTTTACACATCCTCTTAGATAACGTTATTTGATAATGAGTTTTTCTGTCTGTTTCTTGTCTGGACTTGGAGTAATATGGACGAAATACATACCTTTTTCCATAGGGGCATTGAAATAAGAGCCGGATGTCAGGTTCGGGATATGTCGGATGAGTTGCCCGTTACTGTTGAATATTTCCAGATGGATTTTAGAGGTATTCGTGGAATAAATATTCAAGGCCGCCCCTGGTTCGCATACGTTTTGGGATAGTCTCCATGCCTTTACGTCCTGTCCTTCTGTGGAAATGCTTTCTACAGAAGTAACTTTTTCGTATAATTTTGTAATCTCATCAGGATTCAGAGCGATGTCAAAGATATAAAAATCGTCTATTTGGCCGCAAAAGTCAGCGTTGTCGGCTGCGACAGAAGAATCCCACCATTGCGTACGTCCTATGTAATTGCGTAAATCGGATGCGACGGTGGCCACTTCATAGGGTTCACGGATGATGTTGGTCCCGTTACCGACAATTTCACCGTTCCAATAAATCCGGGTCGTTCGTGTTCCTGCATCGTAAGTAAAGGCTACGCATGCTTCTGTTTCCGTTTGTAATTGCTTGTTTGCGTTAACCATTGCAGTGGTTCCGTTATTGTATTTGACTCCGGCAGAAAGTTTGTTGGCGCGTCCGAATATACTGTTACCTGAATCCGAACCAAAATCGTAGAAACGTGGTTGGCTACTCAGGTTCTTCGGAATGGCACGCAAGAAGAATGTGTAGCTACGCATATTTCCTAATATGTTTGACGGTACTATCAGGTAACCGTTGGAAGAGAATCCCTTTGGAGTGTTGCGGGTCAAGTCCAACGTTCCGTTGATGACAGCGGATCCTTTTATTTCTGCGTCGTGTAAACGTCCGCTTTGGTCTTTTAGGAACTTCGTGCCGTCTTCCTCGTATACGTCCTGTGGGGCAAATGTGTAATGCAGGATGAGGTTTTCAAGGATGTCGCGCGGATAAACCGTGAGGATGAATTTCTTGTTTAAGTTTCCGATTCTGGCTGTCAGGGTCACTTCTGTGGGTTCGGACGGTAGTGTCACGATTCCGGTGGACGACAATATCTCCTCGTTACTCGAAGTCCATTGGATGCTTTGTCCCTCCAATGTTTGGGTGGCCAGTGGTATATCGCTGTGGACTTTTTGGGAGACTATAAGTTGGTTTAGTGCTTCCTCGGCTTGTGCTTCATCCGAAAGGGTATACTGGCGACTGTTGGCGGACAGTAATTTTATTTCGTCCGAGTTGAGGGCACGGGAGTAATAATGGTAGTCTTCCACCCAACCTTCAAATCCTCCAATGAGCATTTCCTCTGCGGGAATGATGTTAGTTTCTACCTGTTGGTCTAACAGGCCGTTGATGAACGAGGTGATGATACCGTCGGAATAAGTGAGCGTCAGATTGAAGAAACCTAATTTTGACGGGGTATACCAAACTCCGTTTGTGCTTCTGCCTTGTTCCCTCCATACGTCCGATGTGGCTAACTTGTTTGGGCTGTCGAACCTTTCTGCCCCTATGCGTAAGTAAGGTTTCATGGTAAGGCTGTCTAATCCGTATCTCAGGTTTCCAAAAGCCACGATGTCTCCGTAATACTGGTATTGTGAGATTTGGAGGGAGAGCGACAGGGTGAAATCCCGAGTAGGCATGGGGATGTTGGCGTATTCTCCTTTATGGGTAAGCAAGACACCGGACTTTACGATTGCCGTGCTTTGCCCGTTATAGGTATTCCCGTCTGCCACCTCATCGAATGTCTCATAGGTGACAAGACCATCTGACAAATCCGTTTGGGCATATTCCCATTTGAAGTCGCAGTGGATGGCCGTGGCATATCCTTCTGGTTGGGAGGCACTGACAATCCAGTCGTAGTAGTTGCCGTGCATCCAAGCCAGTTGCAAAGGTGATTTCTCCGAACCCGGTATGAAGTAGGGGCGAACGTTGTTATAGCCCGAGTTGGATGTTACCTGTTCTTTGGATATGCTTCCGTCCTTGCTGATTTCCATTTTGACTATTTCATATTTACGTCCGTTCATGCCATCGATGGGTAGGGAGGCATAAATTTCATGCGGATTTTCGGGATTCATGGTCATTCCCGCGCTGTAGCACAATTCCAGATTGGGGGTCTGGTGGAATTTTCCGCCGCCATTGGCGAGTAATGTCTTGGCCCACTTCGTTCCGTTCCATTCGGCATGATAATAATCGTGTGAGGATTTGTCGTTACTGATTTGTGTCAGGAGGATGGCGGGCATTCCATTCTCCGTTTCTGAAATTTGCCACAGCCAATCTCGTTTGTCAGTAGGGTAATCTACAAGTGTGGACGAGTATTTTTCTATGTATTGCTTTGTCTTGTCCACATGGAAAGGGCCGTCTTGGATGGTCGATAGTACGTTGCCTGCCGCGTCTTCGAGTTGCAGCGTGTGGATGTTGATGGTGTTGAAATAGACAAAGTTTGGATACTCGTTATCCGGATGTCCTGTGGTGTAAGCCAACATGATTCTATCCTTGCCATTTGAATGGTATTTGGCATAGGGGCGTGCTCCCGTGGACTGGACAATCTGGTAGGGTCCCCAGTCTGTCTTTACATTGTCATTCTTGTCCGGAAGTGACAGGCGTGCTATAGTGGGATGCCAGTTAATGCCTCGCCAGCACAAATAGAAATGCTCCGGGTCTTCGCTGAGGAAGAACGGGGAGGGGTAAGTCGTGTTGGCTTCTGTCGCTATGGTTTTTTCCTCTCCCAACGTAGCCAGGTCGCCTTTCTTTTGTGACACGCGGTAATAGAAGCACGGTTCGTCCGTATGCCGCGAGTAGAACACCATGATTCTTTCGTCCGGAAGGACAAGGAATGTGGGGTTGTCATGGTCGTCCGGTTGGAAGCAGGAACGGATGAGTATTTCTTTGCGTTCATTCCGGATGAAGTCGTATTGCATGGCTTTGATGTTTCCATGTACGTCGATGTATCCTACGTAAGTGGCGTTGATGCTGCCGTCAGCGTTTTCATAGTGCAAAGCCCGTGGGTCGGCAAACCAACACCATGCCCCTTCCGGTGTAATCTCATCTCCTTCGTAGAATGTTTGCGTCGGTGCCTCTTCCGATATGACGCGGGCTTCCGTGATACTGTTCCATTGGTCTCCTCCGGCAGAGTTCCCTTTGCACCAAATGCGTATGTACCGGGCTTTGACGGGAGTAAACGTATAGCGTTCCAATTCGTTGGTTTGTCCGCTTGTTTGCACGTCCTCCATTACATTTTGGAATGTAATGCCGTCCGTAGAGGCTTGTATGTCGAAAAAGTTGTATCTGGTATTTCCTTGGTAATAAGCCAGGTCTATACCCGAAACGTTAATCTGGCTTCCCAAGTCGAAACAAATCCATTCCCCGATGCCGTCCTGGCTCCACCGGGTGGAGAGGTCGTTATCCACGGCTTGCGTATGGGGGTTGCCGGTTTGGCTTCCGCTAGCCGATACCGATACGATGTATTGGTTGGGGTAGAGGGGGACGGGGAGAACCAATATGCGTGTGGCATCTTCTTCCATTACTCCTCCGTTTGTTCCGCGAAGCCCGGAAACTTTCAATTCCGGATGTCCGTATGGTATGGGGGTAGTGAACGAAAGGATGACTTCTTTGCCTTTGACTTTGACAGAGGCTTCTGCCGGTTTCCCGTTGATGGTGTAATGTTGGGTGGAAGCTCCCGTTTGCACATCTACTTCTTCGTTGAATGTGAGGATTATCTGTATGGGTGATGTGATGTGGGCGTTGGCCAGACGTAAAGGTCGCGGGCTTGGGTTGTCCGTTGCATAACGGTACATTTCGCAGGCGGCCATCAGGTAGGCACCTACACCGAAATCTCCGGTGGAGTTTTCGCTTACGGTTTGGTCGGGGTCGGCCTTTTCACCGATGGGTTGGACATAACCAACCCTCCCGTTTGCTTGTAGCGCGGTCTTGCTCAGATAATTCCAGGCTTTTTCAATGGTCAATCCATATTCCTTTTCGTTCAGGTTGCCGCTATTTATGCCCCACAGAAATCCATATAGGATGAGCGATGTGCCGCTTGTTTCATATCCGGGCGCAAAAGCAGGGTCGAGCAGGCTGCGGGTCCAATAGCCTTCTTTTTCTTGGCATAGGGCCAAGGTGCGTGCCATCTTTTGATAATAAGACAGGTATTCGTTCCTATGCGGGTGGTTTTCGGGGAGGTCGGCCAAAACGCGGGCGAAGGCCGCGAATATCCATCCGTCTCCCCGTGCCCAGAAGTCTTTTTTCCCGGAGTTTGTTTGATGCGCGGGATAGACGTATTTGGCATCCCGGTAATACAAACCGGTTTCTTCGTCATACATGATGCTGTTGGCATAGCTCCAATAGTCGTGCATCTTTTCCAGGTATTTCCCGTCTTGGGTGATGCGGTAGAGGTGGCTCATGGCCGGCATGACCATGAACAGGCCATCTACCCAGTATAGGTAGTCGTTGGCAGCAGTGCCCATTTGGTATTCGAATACTTGTTTGGCCCGTGCGATGCGCTTTTCATCCGGAGTGAGACCGTATAGTTCGGAATACACTTGGAAGCATGCTTGGCAGTCGCCGAAAAGCACATTGTTTTCACCGTACGTGTAGGTCCATTTGCTTGGGTCATCCCCCGTCGGCCCGCTCCAATTGTTGTGTTCGGCCCATGCCGTGGAGAAATCCAGATAGGTCGGCTCTCCTGTGGTACGGTAGGCCTCCATGTTGCCGATATGGTAGACGGCACGGTTCCAAAAATAATTGCCGTGTGTGGGATTGGTGGTCATCCAGTATTGGTTCACTTTGTGTATGATGTCGGCCACGTCGTCCTTGCGGGGTAGTTGCGTGATACTGGTTTCCACTATCGGGTTTTCGATGCTTTGCTTGAATTCCTCAAGGGCTTCGAACCAATCTTCGTCCGTAGGCCAAAGGTTTTCAGGGAAGATGTTCCATCCTCCGCCGAAATAGAAGGTGACTTCATCACCGGGTGTATAGTCTATGGTTTGCACCAAGTGGCCGTCCGTTTCGAAGGCCGGGTCTGTTGTGCCGGGTATATAGGCACCTTCATAAAAGCGTGCGTTGGGAGATGTCACGGTGCCTTCCGACGGGTTTTCAGCATAACCGATTACACCGGGGATTGATGTGAATCGCTTTCCTTCAGAGGTTACTCCCGTCATGTTTTGGTGGGTGAATATCCCTACGGCCAACTTCATAACCTGTGGGGCACCTTCATACTTGACAACGGCTTTGTTGAGCAAACCGTTGGCCGAGGTCGTAATTCGCAGGGTCTTTTTATAACTCCTCCCGTTGACTTCCACATGGTTGTATGTGAGCAAGAACTCAGACTTAAGTCGCCCGTCTTCTATGATTTCACATTCGTCATAAGCATCGTGGAGCCAAAGTTTCCCATCTGCATAGGCTGCGACCCCTCCTGCGCCCAATGTCTTGCCGTTCACGGAATAAGCGTCCACCCCGAATTGGCTTTCGCTGTGGTAGTTGGAAAGTGAATACATGGACTCAATGATGGGCGCGTCCGTCTTTTTCCCCCATAAGTCCACGCCATTGGCCGTCTCGGGTTCCGAAGACTGCAGTTTATGGCTGTACATCCGGTATGCACTGTAATTGTTTTCCCAAGCGATGTCATTCCGGCTTTCGGGGAGCATTTGGGCTACAAAAGCCAACTTCTGGGGTTGTGTGGGGTTGCCTTCGGAAAGGGTGTAGCCTAAGGTGGAACATACGTCTATTTCTGCCAAGAAACGGATATGGTTGTTACCACAGGACTCGTAAGGGACAGGGGTGCCCTTTTCGTCTTTTAAGGAACTGCGGTTTAGCTCAAAGCTTTGAGGCATCTGGATTTCCACAAGTTCATGCCTTTTGAATCCGGAAGGGTTTTTTAACCGGAAAGAGTAACTGTCTGCACTTGCCGGGAGTGTGACCCAAGCGAAAATGAATGGCAGGATTCTTTCAGCAAAATGAAGAATTGTTTTTTTCATGTGATAAAAATAAATAGGTTAATAATGCACAAATATACATTTTTTGTTTGTAAAGGGAAAACTAACGAAGAAAAAAGAGGTAACTTTGTGTGTGAGAAATCCTTCATGATATTTGAGATATGCGATTGAAAACCGTTTTCTTATCCGTATTGTTCGGCGTGACGAGCTTTTTGCTACAGGCACAAGGTGTCAGCCAGCAATACCTTAATTATATAGAACGTTACAAGGGGATGGCCGTGGACCAGATGCTGCGTTATAAAATTCCGGCTAGCATCA
Organism: Paraprevotella sp.; assembly: GCF_986071375.1. Lineage (NCBI taxonomy): Bacteria > Pseudomonadati > Bacteroidota > Bacteroidia > Bacteroidales > Prevotellaceae > Paraprevotella > Paraprevotella sp. Next base: position 192,045 of record NZ_CFQRNQ010000002.1, read on the forward strand.
CGTTGGCACAAGGATTATTGGAAAGTGGAGCCGGGACAAGCACATTGGCCCGGAAGGCCAACAATCATTTCGGCATTAAATGCGGGCGTGCATGGAAGGGACCCTACATCTTGCAGGACGATGATGCGCGGAATGAGAAGTTCCGTAAATACCGCAGCGTGGAAGAGTCGTACGAAGACCATTCGCGTTTTCTGCAACAAGCGCGTTATTCTTCGTTGTTTGAACTTTCCCCGAAAGATTATAAAGGTTGGGCGCGTGGTTTGAAACGCTGTGGTTATGCCACGAACCCCCGTTACGCTTCCTTGCTGATAGATTTGATAGAACGGTATGACCTCGACCAGTATGATAAGTATAAGTCGTCTCGTCTTCATTTTGATTACAGCAGCATAGACCGTCAGCTGAACAGCGAGTCGCTGCCGTCCCATCTGGTTTATCGCAATAATGAGAATTATTATATTATTGCGCGTGCTGGGGATACGTTTGATTTGTTGGCGGAAGAAACCGGTGTGTCGGCGCGCGACATCCGGAAGTTCAATGAATTGCCGAAGGGATATCGAATCCAAGCCGGTGATGTGTTGTATTTGGAACGGAAGCGGAAAAAGGCGGCTAAAAAATACAAGGACGTGCCTCACGTGGTGAAGGCCGGTGAGTCGATGTATGATATTGCGCAACGCTACGGGATACGTTTGGAGAGCCTGTATGACATGAATAATTTGCCGGCAGATTATGCCATTCAAGTAAATGACCGTTTGCGTGTACGTTAAAATAAGGAGGTCAGAATGAAACAGAAAGGTCTTTATCGGGCTTTATTGCTCATTTTGTTTGTAACCTGTACGGTTGCAGGGCAGGCGCAGGAGGTCTTGCGTTCGGATTCGCTGACGGGTATGGATGCCGGAAAGGTGAGCCTGAAGGTACAGCCGTCGGCATCGGATGTGACACCGAAGAAAGTCGGTGCGCGGTTGGCCTTGCCGGACACGTTGGTGGCTGATACGGCGCGATTGACTTTTCGCCCTTCTCTGCCTCCATTGTACCGGGACGGTACCGTGGCATATTTCCCGACAAGTTATTATGGCGGATATTGGGGCTTATGGGAACTGCATGAAGGTTTCAATGCCTGCCTGGACATGAGCGTGTCGGCCTCGTTCGGCAAGAACCGTTTTCCCGGGGTGGGATTCGGGACCGGAATCTCTGCCATGTATGTGCGTAGCCTTACCGACCGGTTGGTGCTGTCTGTGGGAGGCTTTTACGACCGCTTGTCTTGGAACGGCTTGAATGAGAACCGTTTCGGAATCAATTTGTTGGCCGGTTACCAGTTGACCGACAGGGTGAGTTTGTACGCATACGGCAGCAAAGCTTTTTTCCCGATGCAAGGTCGTCAGCCATGGATTCCTCCGATGCCGTGGATGAACAATTTCAGCAGTAGGTTTGGAGGAATGGTGCATTTCAAGGTCTCCGATGCTGTGTCTGTTTCGCTCAGTGTGGAAGAGACCAGTTGGAAACGTTGATGGGCAAAAGTCGATAGGAAGCCATGGGGCTTGGCGGTCGGACGTGTTGCCGGTTTCTGAAAAACATACACATCCGTGCGGTTTCCGCTAAGGAGAGCGTCCGGATGTTTTGTTTGTACAAAATGTTGTTTGAATCCCGTTTTGGAGTATTAAAATGAAAGCAAAAAGGATGTTCCTGTTACGCCTGCCTTTCACGAAAAGGCTTTGTTAAGGGGGCTTGACGGTGTTTTTGGATACATTTTTTATGTTTCGGGGCTTGTTTTTCACGTATCTAAAGCAAAATTAGGAAACACTTTCAGCCGAATGAGAAACCGTTCGGCTGAAAAAACATTTTTTTTCTCCGCATGTCGTGGGAGAGGTGTCTGCATGTTGTTGGAAAATTCTACGCAGACGGTGGCACGGCGGTCGGCGAATGCCCCATTTTTAAGCTATTTGGGGCGGAAAGGGACGCACATCCGGAATGCCTTCTTGCGAGGCGGAACGCCCCGGATGCTTACGGGTTCCGTATCGCCTTGCGCCGGGCGTGGACTTTCATACGGCATTATGGAAGCGGGAATGCGGGACAGGTTGGCATTCTGTACTTTCCCCGATGCGCGAGAATCGCGTATTTGCGGCGGCAGCGGGGAAAGGGCGCAAATGAGCGAACCGCGAGGGGGTGGGATTGTCATATTGACACTTGGAATATCGACAGGTGCCATTCGGGACTTGGCATGTCAAGCGCGGGAGTGTTGACGGCTTTCGTAGGATTGGTCTAAATAATATAAAGGTATAGGGATATTTATAAGGTTTTACAGTCGAAAAGTGATTTTTTTATCGTACTTTTGTATGATAAATCTGTGAAAGAAAGAATGCGAAGAAAGATAAGACGGAATTGGATTGTCCCAGAAGGAGCCGAACTGACGGATTTGGACCGTAAGGTTTTGGCTTTTCAGGAAGAAGGCTGTTTGGTGCCTTCGCGTAAATTGATTAAGAAGCCTGAACAAATAGAGGGGATTCGCAGGAGCGGTGTGGTAAATACCGGGGTGTTGGATCTCGTGGCCCAAGAGATACATGCCGGAATGACTACGCTTGAGATTGACGAGATGGTATATGATTATACGGTAAGCCATGGGGCCATTCCCGCTCCGTTGAACTATGAAGGATTTCCTAAGAGTGTGTGTACTTCTATCAACGAGGTGGTCTGTCACGGCATACCTAATGAATTCGATGTATTGGAGGAAGGAGATATTGTCAATGTAGACGTTTCCACCATATTGGACGGGTATTACAGCGATGCTTCACGTATGTTTGTCATCGGGCAGACCACACCCGAGAAGCAGAAATTGGTAGACGTCGCGCGAGAGTGCCTGGAGATTGGCATGAAAGCTGCCCGTCCGTTCGGCTTTGTGGGGGATATAGGAAATGCCATCGAAAAGCATGCCAGGAAGAGCGGTTTCAGCATCGTGCGCGATTTGTGCGGACATGGGGTGGGACTGGAGTTTCATGAAGAGCCGGATGTGGAGCATTTCGGCCGGAAGGGAACAGGGATGCTCTTGGTGCCCGGCATGGTGTTTACGATAGAACCTATGGTGAACATGGGCGATTGGAGGGTGTTTGTGGATGAAGAAGACGGATGGACTGTCGTGACGGAGGATGAACTGCCCAGTGCGCAATGGGAACACACGTTCCTGATGACAGAAAACGGTTTGGAGATTCTTACTTATTGAGACGCCATAATTTATTAGGACGTAAGGAAATGGAAAAGAAAGATATCATTATATTAGGTATAGAGTCGAGTTGCGATGATACTTCGGCTGCGGTGGTTCGCAATGGGGTGTTGTTAAGTAACGTGACGGCAAGCCAGGCTGTGCACGAGGCGTATGGTGGAGTTGTGCCGGAACTGGCTTCCCGTGCCCATCAGCAAAATGTGGTCCCGGTAGTGGACCAAGCGTTGAAACGTGCCGGGGTGGCCAAGGAGGAACTATCGGCTGTGGCTTTCACACGAGGTCCCGGGCTGATGGGTTCTTTGTTGGTGGGGGTGTCTTTTGCCAAAGGGTTTGCACGTGCGCTCGATATTCCCATGATAGAGGTCAATCATTTGCAAGGACATGTATTGGCGCATTTTATTAAAGAAGATGAGGGCGACCGGGACCAACCGGAATTTCCGTTCTTGTGCTTGCTGGTAAGCGGCGGCAATTCCCAAATCATTCTGGTGAAAGCCTATAATGACATGGAAGTGTTGGGGCAGACGATAGATGACGCGGCAGGCGAAGCCATTGACAAGTGTTCCAAAGTGATGGGGTTGGGCTATCCCGGAGGACCGATAATAGACAGGTTGGCGCGCCAGGGGAATCCGCAGGCGTATTCTTTTGCCAAACCTCACATCGGAGGATATGATTATAGTTTTAGCGGCTTGAAGACCTCATTTCTTTATTCTTTACGGGATTGGATGAAGGAAGATCCGGATTTTGTCGAGCATCACAAAGAAGATTTGGCCGCCTCCTTAGAACATACGATAGTGGATATCCTGATGAAGAAGCTACGCCAGGCGGCAAAAGACACAGGAATCAGGCAGGTAGCCGTGGCAGGCGGGGTTTCGGCCAATAATGGGTTGCGTAATGCGTTCCGGGAACATGCGGACAGGTACGGTTGGAGAATCTTTATTCCGAAATTCAGTTATACGACCGACAATGCAGCCATGATAGCCATTACCGGGCATTTCAAGTACCAGGATAAGGATTTTTGTACGATAGATATGCCTGCTTATTCAAGAGTAACATTAAAATAATCAAGATATATGATGAATGTAGAATCTAAAATCATAAGTCGTGAAATCAGCCCGCTGTTATGGAAAGCAGGGGAGACGGTGTGCACGGCAGAAAGTTGTACTTCGGGGCAGATCTCGGCAGCCATAACCAGCGTGCCGGGAAGTTCTACTTATTTCAAAGGAGGCATCGTTTGTTACACCAATGAGATAAAAACTCGTTTCCTTGGTGTTCCGCAAGAGTTGTTGGAAGAAAAAGGAGCTGTAAGCGAGGAAGTGGTGCGTGCCATGTTCGAGGGGGCATTGAAAGCTATGGAAACCACGTACGCAATAGCCATTACTGGTTATGCCGGTCCCGGTGGAGGTGAAGAAGCTCCGGTCGGTACGATTTGGATTGCCGTAGGCGATAAAAACGAAGTGGCGGTGGAAAAACTTGAAGGTGATGACGGCCGGGACATGAATTTGGCCAAAGCGACACTGGTGGCCCTCCAACTTCTGCTCGACTTGCTTAAAAAGCGTCATCCGCAGGAAGAAGAGTGATTTTTTTGCGAAAATACTTGTATATTCGGTTTTTAAGCACTAATTTTGCACTCTGTTTGAAAGAAGCTAATAGAAATAAACAAAAAGGAAGATAGAAATGTCTAAGATTTGTCAAATTACCGGGAAGAAAGCCATGGTTGGCAACAATGTTTCTCATTCTAAGCGTCGTACAAAGAGACGGTTTGATGTGAACTTGTTTACGAAGAAATTCTACTATGTAGAACAGGATTGTTGGATTAGCCTGAAAATTAGTGCTGCTGGTCTGCGATATATTAATAAAGTTGGACTCGACGCAGCGTTGGCCAATGCGGTTGAGAAAGGCTATTGTGATTGGAAAACCATTAAAGTAATTGCTTAATTAAAGGAGAGTAGGACTTATGGCAAAGAAGGCTAAAGGTAACAGAGTGCAGGTCATTTTGGAATGCACTGAGATGAAAGAGAGTGGTCTTCCCGGAACATCCCGTTATGTGACGACGAAGAATCGTAAGAATACTCCCGAAAGATTGGAATTGAAAAAATACAATCCCATTTTGCGGAGAATGACAGTTCATAAAGAAATAAAATAATATTTAGGATACTATGGCAAAAAAAGTAGTGGCCACCCTCCGTACTGGAAAGACAGATGGCCGTTCTTATACGAAGGTAATCAAAATGGTGAAGAGCCCTAAGACCGGTGCTTATGTTTTTGACGAGCAAATGGTTCTGAATGAAGCCGTGAAGGATTTCTTCAAGAACTAACCTCGTATTTTAATACGATTCAATATAGTCCCTTCCACAAATCGTGGAGGGGATTTTTTGTAGGCATGGCAGGCGTTAGAAAACTTGTGCCGTCTTTGTCTTTATGAAATATAGGGCGCGGTTCGGCATAGCCAAGTTTGAAAAACTTTGTTTTTCGTTTGTTTCTGCGCTCACCTTTCACTATCTTTGTGCTTGTAATGTACATTAAATAAAAGGCGTATGGGAATTTTCAGCTTTTTTTCAAAAGAAAAAAAAGAGACACTTGATAAAGGACTGGAAAAGACGAAAGAGAGTTTTTTCGGGAAACTGACCCGGGCGGTAGCCGGAAAGTCGAAAGTGGACGATGATGTACTGGATCGTCTGGAGGAGGTTTTGGTAACGTCGGATGTAGGAGTAGATACAACGTTAAACATTATCGACCGGATTGAAAAACGTGTGGCCCGGGATAAATATGTAACGGTAAATGAGCTGAATGATATATTAAGGGATGAGATAGCGTCTCTGCTCACTGAAAACAATACGGCAGATACCGAGGGTTTCGTTTTACCCGAAGGGAAAAAACCGTATGTGATTATGGTTGTGGGTGTGAACGGGGTCGGTAAGACCACTACCATAGGCAAGTTGGCCTACCAGTTTAAGAAAGCCGGAAAAAAAGTGTATCTCGGAGCGTCGGATACATTCCGTGCGGCTGCAGTGGAGCAGCTAGAAATATGGTCTGAGCGAGTCGGTGTTCCTATTGTGAAACAGCAAATGGGAAGTGACCCGGCATCTGTGGCCTTCGATACGTTGAGTTCTGCGACGGCGAATGGTGCGGATGTCGTCTTGATTGATACGGCCGGACGTTTGCATAACAAAAAGGGGTTGATGGACGAATTATCCAAAATAAAACGTGTCATGCAGAAAGTGGTGCCGGATGCCCCTCACGATGTCATGTTGGTGCTTGACGGGAGTACGGGGCAGAACGCCTTTGAACAAGCCAAGCAATTCACGTTAGCTACGGAAGTGACCAGCATGGCTATCACAAAGCTCGACGGAACAGCAAAGGGTGGAGTCGTTATCGGTATTTCCGACCAGTTTAAGATTCCGGTACGTTATATCGGTTTGGGAGAAGGTGTCGAGGATTTACAGCCTTTTAACCGGAAAGAGTTTGTAAAGTCTCTTTTTGGGAATGAGTAAGGAAGGATTTTGATTGGTTCATTAAAAAAGAATATTGTTTTGCGAAAGAATACGATTGATGTCATAACGTTGGGGTGTTCAAAGAATCTGGTCGATTCGGAAAAATTGATGCGTCAGTTGGAAGCCAACGGGTATAAAGTAACGCATGATGCAGACCGTCCCCAGGGGGAAATCGCTGTGATTAATACTTGTGGATTTATCGGAGATGCCAAGGAGGAAAGCATCAATATGATATTGGAATTTTGCCAGGCTAAGGAAGAGGGGCGTTTGAAGAAACTATTTGTCATGGGGTGCCTCTCGGAGCGGTATCTGAAAGAATTAGGTGAAGAAATTCCACAGGTCGATAAGTTTTATGGTAAGTTCGATTGGAATGAATTGTTGGCCGATTTGGGAAAGGCATATCATCAGGAGTTGAGTTTGGAACGTGAGTTGACTACCCCTTCCCATTATGCTTATCTGAAAATTTCAGAAGGATGCGACCGTAGGTGCTCCTATTGTGCCATACCTATTATCACGGGGAAGCACGTGTCGCGTCCGATAGAGGATATTTTGGAGGAAGTACGGATGTTGGTGTCACGTGGCGTGAAGGAATTTCAGGTCATTGCCCAGGAGTTGACCTACTATGGTTTGGACCTTTATCATCGTCAGGTGTTGCCGGAACTTATAGAACGGATGGCTGATATTCCAGGTGTGGAGTGGATTAGGCTCCATTATGCTTATCCCGCGAATTTTCCAGTAGATTTATTCCGGGTGATGCGTGAGAAAAAGAATGTTTGCAAATACATGGACATCGCTTTACAGCATATTAGTGACAATATGTTACAGAGGATGCATCGACATGTGACCCGTAAGGAAACCTATGATTTGATAGAACGTTTCAGGGAGGAAGTACCGGGGATTCATTTGCGTACGACCTTGATGGTAGGGCATCCTGGGGAAACGGAAGAAGATTTCAATGAGTTGTTGGATTTCGTCCGCAAGGTTAAATTCGACCGTATGGGAGCTTTTTCTTATTCGGAGGAAGAAGGGACTTATTCGGCAGAGCATTATGAAGATGAGATTCCTTTTGAGGTCAAGCAGGCCCGGTTGGATAAATTGATGGCTTTGCAGCAGGAGGTTTCGGCGGATTTGGCAACTCGGAAAATAGGAAAGGTTTTCAAGGTGATTATAGACCGTAGCGAAGGAGAATATTATATAGGACGTACGGAGTTTGATTCGCCTGAGGTGGATCCGGAAGTCCTGATTCCTGCATGCGAAGGGACTTTGTCTTTCGGAGCGTTTTATGAGGTGAAGATTACAGACGCTGATGACTTTGATTTGTATGGTACTCGAATGTTTTAAGGAGCTGTATATGTATGAATAATAAGGAGTTTATAGCGGAATTATCCCGTCGTTTAGGTTATACGGTGAAGGACACGTCTTCATTGATGGTTGCCTTGGTTGCTGAAATGACGGAAGAATTGGAGGATGAAAACGTCATAGCCATTCAGAATATAGGCTCGTTTGAGGTGAGGAAAAAACAAGAACGGGTGGTCGTGAATCCCGCTACCCAGCAACGCATGTTGGTGCCCCCCAAATTAGTCATTAATTTCAAACCTAGCACTTCTTTTAAAGAGAGGATGCAATAAACGTCGGTCGTAATGGATAAAAAGGTTTTGATACAAGATTTAGCTGACGGGTTAGTGTTGCGGAGAGGGCTGCCTAAAAAGGATGCCGATGTTTTTGTGCGTTCGGTTTTTGAAATTATAGGAGAATATCTGCAAACGGATAAGATTGTTAAAGTAAAGGGGCTTGGAACCTTTAAATTAGTGACAGTGGATAGCCGGGAGAGTGTGGATGTGAACACCGGCGAGAGAATCGTAATCAAAGAATATACGAAGGTTAATTTTACACCGGATCCCGTTCTGCGAGACGCTGTCAATAAGCCTTTTGCACAGTTTGAAACTGTGGTTTTGTATGAAGGTACGGATATTGCCGATATGGAGCGGATGGATATTCCGGACTTATCTGAAGATAATGAAGCGGAAAATGTATATGATGCGAATGGAGGGCCGGATGAAGCAGATGAAGTGGCGTTGTCCGAATCAGAAGATGTCCTTTCGGTTGGAGAGAAGGATATGCAGGCGAAAGGGCGTCATGGTATAGATGAAGTCTCAATAGAAACAGCGGCTATAGACGAAACCGGAGCGGTAGAGATTCAAGATGGTGAAAATGAAAATACTGATACTGAAACTACCGTGAATTCTATAGAGGAATATTCCGATGTAGTGGAAGAGGTTGGGAATAAGACTGAGATTGTCTCCGAAAATGTAGATGAGAAATCAGATACGTCGGTTGATGATGAGACGGAGGATGAAAGAGTTTCTTCTTTGCTGCGGCAAAACACGGAGGACGAAATAAAGGCAGAATCGATTTCAGCCGTTCAGGAGGGAGTGTTACCGGAAGGAAAGGAAGAAGGGGCGCACAATAAGAATAATACCAATGCTGATGTTCACCATGTGGAAAAGGTGCATGTGGCAACTCAACAAATAGAGGTGCAGAAAGTCGAACATCAAACTGTGGAGAATCAGCATATTGTTCAAATGGCACCCGAACATCATGGTCGTAGACGAGTCTATTTGACGCCTTGGATGATGTTTTTTGTAGTCCTACTGGTATTATTATTGATGGCTATCAGTTATTATATCGGTTATCATCATCTTTTTTCTGGAAATCAAACAAAAGTCGTGAAGCAGCCGGTTGTAGTGCATCCTGTTCCTTTTAAACAAGATACGGTTCAGATTTCGAAAGAGCAAGATTCTTTGGGGGGGGATACCGATTCTATACGGCAAGTACAAGTGCCGGAAGGTATGCCGGAAAAAACAAATAAGGTGGAAGTACAACCGAAAGATACGCGAAAAATATCCGTAGAGTACCCTCAGGTGAAAAACGGGGCGTATGAAATTATAGGTACACAAGAAGAACACCGTATGAGGGGCGGAGAGACTTTGCGAGGTTTGGCATTGAGGTATTACGGCTCGAAAGATTTTACAGTTTATCTGGTGGCATATAATAAAATCGCTAATCCAGACCTCGTGCCTGAGGGCATGTTGCTGAAAATACCTAAGTTAAGATTAAAACGCCGTTAACTGCCATGAAAAGTTTCTTAAATAGATATTTGGGAAACTTTTTTTAATAATATAATATTGTCAGTGCGTACTAAAAAGCTTAATTTTGGGTCACGAAAAACGAGAGTATAATTTAAAACAAATAAAACAGATATGGCTGAAGCGATAGATATTCGCGAGTTGAATGAGCGAATAGAGAAACAAAGTGCTTTTGTAACGAATTTAATAACCGGTATGGATCAGGTGATTGTAGGGCAGAAGCATTTGGTGGAATCACTTTTAATAGGATTGTTGAGTGACGGGCATGTATTGTTGGAAGGTGTGCCCGGTTTAGCGAAGACGTTGGCCATAAAGACATTGGCATCGTTGATAGATGGAAAATTCAGTCGAGTCCAGTTTACTCCGGACTTGCTTCCTGCCGATGTAATAGGCACGATGATGTATAGCCAAAAAGACGAGACGTTCATTGCCCAACGTGGTCCTATTTTTGCCAATTTCGTGTTGGCAGATGAAATTAACCGTGCTCCGGCCAAGGTGCAGAGTGCTCTGTTGGAAGCGATGCAGGAGCGTCAGGTTACCATCAGTAAAGAAACATATAAATTACCGGAGCCTTTTTTGGTATTGGCCACGCAGAATCCGATAGAGCAGGAAGGAACTTATCCTTTACCGGAAGCCCAAGTGGACCGTTTTATGTTGAAGGTGATAATTGATTATCCAAAATTGGAAGAGGAAAAGAAAATTATCCGTCAGCAAATCAAAGGGGAAAGGGCCGTCGTGCGTCCTATTTTGTCCACTGATGAAATCATCGAAGCACGTAATGTAGTCAGGGAAGTGTATTTGGACGAGAAGATAGAGCAATATATTGCCGACATTGTTTTTGCTACGCGTTATCCTGAGCAATATGGTTTGAAAGACTTGAAAAATTATATGGAATTCGGCGGTTCCCCGCGTGCTTCTATTAATTTGGCTTTGGCTGCCCGTGCCTATGCTTTTATTAAACGTCGGGGATATGTGATACCAGAAGATGTACGCGCTATTGCCCATGATGTTTTGCGTCACCGTATCGGGCTTTCATACGAGGCGGAAGCCAATAATGTCAGCAGCGAAGAAATCATCAGTCAGATATTGAATAAGGTAGAAGTACCCTAATCATCGTTGTGAATGGATACAAGTGAGATTTTAAAGCGAGTCCGTCAAATCGAAATTAAAACGAGAGGACTGTCCAACAATATTTTTGCCGGTGAATATCATTCGGCCTTCAAAGGGCGTGGTATGGCTTTCTCTGAAGTGAGAGAATACCAGTACGGAGACGATATTCGCGACATAGATTGGAATGTGACAGCACGTTTTAACCGGCCTTTCGTCAAAGTGTTCGAGGAGGAACGTGAGCTGACGGTCATGCTTGTGATTGATGTTTCGGGCAGTTTGAGTTTCGGAACTGTTTCTCAGACCAAGCGAGAGATGGTGGCGGAGATAGCTGCGACGTTGGCTTTTTCCGCCATACAAAACAACGATAAAATCGGAGTGATTTTTTTTTCGGACAGGATAGAAAAGTTCATTCCTCCAAAGAAGGGACGCAAGCACATTTTGCGCATCATACGAGAACTGTTGGATTTTACTCCTCAAAGCAAGTCTACGGATATCGGTCAGGCGATAGAGTATCTTACTCAGGCCATTAAGCGGCGTTGTACGGCATTCTTGTTGAGCGATTTCATAGATAGAAAAGACTATCGTACGGCTTTAACCGTTGCTAACCGGAAGCATGATGTGGTGGCCATTCAGGTTTTCGACCGCCGGATGGCAGACTTACCGGATGTCGGATTGATGAAGGTTTGCGATGCGGAAACCGGACATGAACAATATATCGATACGTCTAGTCGCAAGGTGCGGAAAGCCCATCATGACTGGTGGAAGAACAGGCAGAATTTGTTGCAGGATACGTTTACGAAGAGCAATGTGGATTCGGTTTCTATTCGTACGGATCAAGATTATGTGTCTTCGTTGATGACTTTATTTGCCAAACGAAATTAAAGATGAAAAGTTACCATAATAAAAAGAGAATACCCCTTCGGCAGTGGTTGCTTTTGCCGTTTTTCCTGATGTCAAGCCTTGTAGAGGCCCAGGTGACGGTGGATGTCAGGATTGATTCATTGGAGCTTTGGGTGGGGGAGCAGACTCGTATAACTTTGGATGTCAGTACGGATACTAAGTCCAAGCTGATAATGCCCCAGTTGAAAGCCGGAGATATGCTGACTCCAGGAGTGGAGGTGGTAGAAGTTGCCAAGGCAGACACACAGCAATTAAACGAAGGAGCCCGTCGTTTGGTTTCCCAAAGCTATATCGTGACTTCTTTTGATTCGGCTTTGTATTATTTGCCCCCCTTCGTGGTGAAAGTAGATGGAAAAAAATACCAATCGAAGAGCTTGGCATTGAGAGTGTTGTCTATACCTGTCGATACGGTTCATGTCGACCGGTTTTATGGCCCTAAAGAAATTATGGCCGTACCTTTTTCATGGACGGATTGGTCTTTGATATTCGCTTTGTCCGTACTTTTGCTTGTATGGGTTCTCGGCTTGGCTTATTTTTATATACGTTATCGAGATAATAAGCCTATCATCAAGATAATCAAATTGGCTCCCAAGGTTTTGCCGCATACGAAGGCCATGGAGGAAATTGACCAAATCAAGGCAGAGAAAGTTTGGGCGAAAGAAGATTCTAAGGAATATTATACCCGGCTGACCGCTATTCTGCGTACTTATATTGAGAAGCGTTATGGTTTCAATGCCATGGAGATGACCTCGACCGAGATTATCGACCGATTGCTGAAAGAGCAAACTTCTGAAAGTTTGGACGAATTGCGCATGCTGTTCCAGACTGCCGATTTGGTCAAATTTGCCAAATATAATACATTGATTAATGAGAACGATGCAAATCTGGTGAATGCCATTGAATTTATCAACCAGACAAAGGTAGAAGCAGATGAAAATGACGTAGCGGAGACGGATAAAGTAACGATTGAACAGAAACGTACCCGCCGGACATTGGTAAGTATGCGTTTGGCATTGATATTGCTTACGGTGGCCGTATTAGCTTTGTTGGCTTGGATTCTTTGGATGGTGTATGACTTGGTCGTTTAAAAATTATAAGTGATTATGACGTTTGCGAATATTGAATATTTTTTTCTCTTGCTTCTGCTAATTCCTTATATATTATGGTATGTGCTGAAGAACAAGAAGAAAGAACCTACGTTGTTGGTGTCGGATACGACGGCATACCGTTATGCGCCTAAGAGTTATAAGAACCATCTGATTCATGCGCCTTTCATACTGCGTTTGTTTACGTTTGTGATGGTTGTTATCATACTGGCTCGTCCCCAGACTAGTAACAGTTGGAAAAACACTCAGGTTGAGGGTATAGACATCATGTTGGCAGTCGACGTTTCGACCAGTATGTTGGCCGAAGACCTGAAGCCGAACCGTTTGGAGGCAGCCAAACAGGTGGCTTCCGAATTTATAGCGGGCAGGCCGAATGACAATATCGGTCTGACTATTTTTGCGGCCGAGGCGTTTACCCAATGTCCGATGACCACGGATCACGCCGTATTGCTGAACCTCTTTCATGGCATCAAGACTGATATGGCTCAGCGAGGCATGATTCAAGACGGAACAGCCGTAGGAATGGGAATCGCCAATGCCGTTTCCCGCTTGAAAGACAGTAAGGCCAAAAGCAAGGTGATTATCTTGTTGACGGACGGAACGAATAATGCCGGAGATATTTCGCCGTTGACTGCGGCTGAGATTGCCAAGAGTTTCGGAATACGGGTGTACACGATTGGTGTGGGTACCAATGGTTTAGCACCTTATCCCATGCCGGTAGCAGGCGGTGTACAATATCTGAATGTGCCGGTAGAAATCGATACCAAGACTTTGGCAGCCATAGCCGGGAAGACAGATGGTGAGTTTTATCGGGCTACGGATAATAAGAAGTTGGAGGACGTGTATAAGGATATTGATAAGTTAGAGAAAACGAAGCTGAATGTCAAACAATACAGCAAGCGTTATGAAGCATACGCCTTATTTGCCTGGTTGGCAGCTGCTGCGCTTTTACTTGAAATCCTGTTACGTATGACCATATTGAAGAAAATACCTTAATTCATTCTGATTATGTTTCGTTTTGAAGAACCATTATATTTGTACTTGCTTCTGCTGATACCCTTATTGGCAGGTCTGCATTATGCCACAAACTATTACCGCAAGAAGCGTCTGCTTCGTTATGGCGATATCGAACTCCTGAATGGCTTGATGCCGGATGTTTCGGCAGTCCGGCGTGAGGTAAAGACGTGGCTGATGCTTGCGGCTTTGGCGTTGTTGATTTTCACTTTGGCCCGTCCGCAGTTCGGGACGAAAATGGATACCCGTAAGCGTCAGGGAATAGAGGCCATTATAGCCATGGACATATCCAATTCGATGATGGCCGAAGACGTGACGCCGAGCCGTTTGGAAAAATCCAAAATGTTGGTAAGCAATATTGTGGATAAAATGACGGATGATAAGATTGGATTGATCGTGTATGCCGGAGAGGCCTATACCCAGTTGCCTATAACAAGTGATTACGTGTCGGCCAAGATGTTTCTGGAAACGATAAATCCATCCATGATTACCACGCAAGGAACGGATATCAAGCAGGCTATTGATTTGGCCATGAAAAGTTTCACGCCCAATCAGGACGTGAGCAAGGCTATTTTTGTGATTACCGATGGAGAGGACAATGAAGGAGGGGTTGTGGAGATGGCCAAGGCTGCGGCAGAGAAGGGTATAAAAGTCTATGTTTTGGGGGTAGGTTCTCCGCAAGGCGCACCCATACCCATGCCCGGAAGTTCGCAGTACATCACGGACAATACGGGGAATGTGGTGGTTTCCAAGTTGAACGAGGCGATGTGCCGGGAAATTGCGGCTGCCGGCCAAGGAGCCTATATTTATGTGGATAACAGTTCATCCGCGCAGGAACAATTATCGGGCTATGTGGATAAGTTGGCTAAGAAGGAGATGGAAAGTGCGGTCTATTCGGAATACGATGAGCAGTTCCAAGCCGTAGCTTTGTTGGTTTTGCTTGTACTCGTTCTGGATGTGTTGATTGTGGAACGCAAGAATCCGTTGTTTAAGAATATAAAATTGTTTCGTAAATAAGGAAGAAAGACATGTTACGTGGGATATATAAATATGGATTGGCTTTGTGCTTGTGTCTGACGGTGTCTCTTTTATGGGCGCAGAAGAAAACGGACCGCGACTATTTGAGGAGCGGAAACCGGTTGTATCGCGACAGTATGTACACAAAAGCCGAGGTGGACTACCGTAAAGCCATTGAAGCCAACAGTCGTTTCCCTCAGGCATATTTCAATTTGGGAAATGCGCTGTTGAGACAGCAAAAGCCTAAGGAAGCCATGCAGGCATACGAACAGGCCGTGAAAGTAGAGACGAACAAGGGACGGTTGGCTTCCATATATCATAACATGGGAGTGATTCTGCAAAGCCAGAAGCAGTTCGGACCTGCCATCGAGTGCTATAAGAACGCCTTGCGACGGAATCCTGCGGACAACGAAAGCCGTTACAATTTGGTGTTATGCCAACATCAGTTGAAAAACAATCCGCAGCAGGACCAGCAAAACGACAATAAAGAGAATAAGAACGGAAAGGACAAGAACAAAGAAGAAGACAAAAATAGTAGTAAAAAGGACAAACAGGAGAATAAAGACAAAAAAGAAGACCAACAGAAGCAGCAGCAAAAGCAGGCACAGCAGAATGAAGAGAACATGTCGAAGGAGAATGCCGAGCAACTGTTGAATGCAGCCATGCAAGATGAGAAAGATACACAGGAGCGCATCAGGAAGGCAATGGCCAAACCGCGACAGAGAAAATTGGAAAAACAATGGTAATGACTAAACAATAAAAGAAATAGGAATGAAGAAATATATCGCATTACTTTGGTTATGTTGTCTGACGGTTGGGATACGGGCGGCCGTACAGATAAAGGCCGCAGCACCAGATGTGGTGGAGGAAGGTGAGCAGTTTAGGTTGAGTTTCACCGTGAACACACAGGATGTCAGCAATTTCCATTTGCCTACTCTGAAAGGGTTTAGTGTGGACATGGGACCGAGCCGTTCCTCACAGTCCAGTTTCCAAATGATTAATGGAAAGACTTCGCAAAGCAGTTCGGTGACTTATACTTATATATTAAGTGCATTGAAGGCCGGTACTTATACTATCCCGGCCGCTACGGCCACTGTAAACGGAAAGCAATACCGTTCTAATACCGTGAGCATAGAGGTTGTTCCCGGCAGTGGCGGGGGAGCACAGTCTCGCCAACAAGGGAGTGGACAGCATGGAAGGATGCAGATGCAAGATGCCGGGGCTAAGATTACCGGAAAAGACCTCTTCATTACGGTTACAGCCGATAAGCAGCGCTTGTATGAACAAGAGGCGGTAGTGTTGACTTATAAAGTCTACTCCTTGGTCAACTTGTCGCAGTTGGCTGGTGGTATGCCGGATTTGGAGGGCTTTCATACACAAGAAATAGAGTTACCTCAACAGAAGAGCCTGAAAATGGAAGAGCACAACGGGCGAAGGTACGGTACGGTGGTGTGGCGGCAATATGTGCTTTTTCCCCAACGTAGCGGAAAAATGACGATTCCTTCCATCAAGTTTGAGGGGATAGTGGTGCAGCAAAACCGTAATATTGACCCGATTGATGCGTTTTTCAATGGGGGAAGTACCATGGTCGAGGTGAAGAAAACCATTGTGGCTCCTTCTTTGACCTTACAGGTAGATCCTTTGCCTTCACCACGGCCTGCTAATTTCTCCGGTGCGGTGGGAAAATTCAATATCAGTGCCTCCCTTACTCCAAGTGAATTGAAGACGAATGATGCTTTGACGTTAAGGGTCACGGTTTCCGGGAGTGGCAACATGAAGCTGATGAAAACTCCTGTGGTGAAATTCCCGAAAGATTTCGAGACGTATGATGCCAAGATTACAGACCAGACCAAAGTAGGTCGTGGAGGGGTTTCCGGTAATAAAATATTTGATTATTTGGCTGTGCCCCGCCATCCGGGGAAGTATACGGTCCCACCTGTGGAATTCTGTTATTTTGATACGGACGCGAAGGCTTACAAGACCGTGAAAACGGAAAGTTTTGACCTAAGCGTGGCGAAAGGCAAAGGTGGAAGCAGCGGAGGGAACTATACGAACAAGGAGGATGTGGAGTTGTTGGCTTCAGATATCCGGTACATCCATCGGGGGGAGGTGCGTTTGCAACAAAAGGGCGAGTCTTATTTTGCGACGGCAGCCTATTGGTGGAGTTATGCCATTCCTTTGTTGGCATTCATTGTTCTTGTGGTGGTCTTCCGCAAACAAGCCATGGAGAATGCCAATGTGGCCAAAATGCGCAACAAGAAAGCGAACAAGGCGGCAGCCAAGCGTCTGAAACAGGCGGCGGCATTGCTGAAAGCCAACAAGCCGGCCGAGTTTTATGATGAAGTCTTAAAGGCATTGTGGGGTTATGTGGGAGACAAACTGAACCTTCCGGCTGCGGAGCTGAACAAAGAGAATGTCAGCGAAAAGTTGCAGGCCAAGGGAGCGGACACCTCCATCGTGCAGCAATTGGTTGAGACGATGAACGACTGTGAATTTGCCCGTTATGCACCGGGTGACCCGTCGCAAACGATGGATAAGATATATGCAGCGGCTACGGAGGCCATTAACAAGATGGAAAGTTCTATTAAACGTAAGTAAAGGATGAAGCTGATGAGAAAGTTGATTTTGATATGCGTAGGTGTGATGTGCATGTTTTCGCTTCACGCCCAAGACAAGGTGCAGGCTGACAGTGCGTACGCTGCGGAAAAGTACAAAGAAGCCATACCTATATACACAGCTTTGCTGAAGAAAGGGGAGCATGCGGACATATATTATAATTTAGGAAACTGCTATTATAAGACAGACCGTCTGGCCCTTGCCATTTTGAATTATGAGCGTGCTGCTTTGTTGGATCCCGGAAATTCGGATGTCCGTTTCAATCTGGAGTTGGCCCGTTCAAAAACGATAGATAAAATCACGCCCGAAAGCGAGATGTTCTTTGTGACATGGTATAAGAACGTCATTGACATGATGAGTATGGACGGATGGGCGCGTACGGGGATTGTGGCTTTTGTGCTAGCCTGCGTGCTGATTCTGGTGTTTTTCTTAGGCAATAAGGTCGTGTGGAAGAAATTGGGTTTCTTTGGTGCTTTGGTCATGTTGGCGGTCGTCGTGATGGCCAATGTGTTTGCCTGGACGCAACATCAGGAACTGAATGTTCGTAGCGGGGCCGTGGTGATGAGTAGTTCGGTAGTCGTGAAGAGTACCCCGAACGAATCGGGTACAGATCTCTTTGTACTGCATGAAGGTACGCGTGTGGAAATCATAGACGATTCAATGAAAGAATGGAAAGAAATACGGTTGGCAGACGGTAAGGTAGGTTGGATGCCGGCAGAAGCAATGGAGGTGATTTGATATGGCGTTGGAAGATTGGCTTGGCTTGGACCAACGGTTGCTGTTGTTGCTGAACGGGAGTGATTCATTGTTCTTCGACCATCTGATGGGCGGAATTACCAGTACAGTAGCTTGGATACCAGTGGCTGTCATACTGTTTTATGTGTTGGTCAAGAACAATTCCATGCGTGAGGTAGGGCTTATTGTGTTGTTTCTAGCCTTGTCCATCTTGTTGGCCGATCAGTTTTCTTCTTCTTTCTGTAAGCCCTACTTTGCCCGTTTCCGCCCCGCTCAGGATCCCATGCTAATGTATCTAGTTGATGTGGTGGATGGCTACCGGGGTGGACGCTACGGCTTTATATCCAGTCATGCCGCCAATACTTTTGCCGTATGTATCTTTTTGGCTTTGTTGGTTCGTAATGTTTGGATGACCTTTTCTTTGGTTTTATGGGCTGCGCTCTGTTCTTATTCCCGTATTTATCTGGGGGTACATTATCCGGGAGATATTCTGTTTGGAATGCTTTGGGGGGTATTGGTAGGTTTTTCTACTTATACGGTATGTGCTTATATTTTACGTAAGATGTCACCGGATAGGAATTTCATTTCTACTCAATATACTTCCACGGGTTATGCCGTGGAAGATTTGGATATTTTCCAAAGTGTGCTTTACCTCACTTATCTGGTATTGGCCATACGGGCGGTGGTTTTGTGATGCTAGAATGGTCTGATGTCCTTTTCTCATTTTCATGGAATAGATGATTTTTAACAATATAGGCTGATTTGTAGTAGTTACAATATTGTTTTTTGGATGACTTTTATATTGCAAAGTGTGAATATCGGAGCCTTTGTATTTATTCTTGGTTATGACTGTTTGGTTTTAGAGGGCTTTTTGACCGTAAATACTCCGTTTATATAAGCCTCTATTTTTATTGTTTATCTTTTTTCTTTAACTAAATTCCTCTTGTAAAACCACAGAACTGCCATTACCTTTGTGTCCCAATTTATCGGAAGAGTCCGAATAGACTTGGCTTGCACTAATTCTATCAATTAAAAATTAAACGAAAATGAATCAAATGATGCTATTAGCGGAAACCGAGATGAGAACAACACTTAACTATGGGCGTAAAAATTATGTGAGTCCTGAAGTCCGGGTCATGTCATTCGAAACAGAGATGATGATTGCCGGAAGTGATATGAATCCGGAACCTCCAAATCCGGGATATAACTCGGGACATAATCCGGATGATTTTTGGGACGCGTGGCGATGATGTTTTCAGTTGATTAGAAAGGATAGCGGAAAAGCACAAATAAATTCCAATATACTTTTTAAGATTAGGTTGTTTTTGGGATACAGTATTAAATTTAAAACAGAAGTTAGATGATAAAGAAACTTTTTTTAACCACTCAACTTTTATTTTGCTGTTTTGTTTTGCATAGCTATGCAAAAAGTGTGTATGTTTCGGATTCCGATAGGGACCTGAAACGACGCAATAAAATGGTAAAAGAGGCTGCTATGCTTCCGGATTCTGTGTTTGAGTATGTGAAGATGGAAGACTTGTTGGATGATGAGGTGTATATAAAGTTGGCACATGATGGATGGAGTCCTCAAGAGATCGTAACTATCATGAAGACGGCCTTAAAGGACCGTAAGGCTGCCAAAAGCAAATTCGGTTACGGATGGTATGCCAAGCAATGGCTACCTACTTACGGTATCATGCCAGGAGGAGATACGCTCTACCAATTCGTGGATACAACCTATAACGAGGCGATGCAGGCCAGTATAGCCCGTACTGTTCCAACTGATGTACTGAATCATACTTGGCCCAAAATCGTGTATACACCGGAAGACCGGAAAAAGGGCATTCGTAATGCGGCTTATTTCCGTACAGTGGAGCATAAACCGTCATCCGGACGTATGCATTGGGGTGTGGTACATCCCGAAGACCATGACAAACTATATGTCATCCCAGACGGAGCCGGTATATTTAAGACCGATGACGGTGGACTTAGTTGGTCGTGTATCACAGATAATATTCCAGTAAGGGCTCATCGCAGTACGGTCCGTCACTCTGCTATTCCTGTCGATCCTGATGATTGGAATCACTTGTTTGCTTTTTCCGATAACAGTACGGTGTATGAAACAACGGACGGAGGAGAGACTTGGCATCGCATAGAAGGTGCTACCCATAAAGGGTATAAACGTGGCTATGCATTCCGTGACAAGGGCGGAAACCTGAAATTCATTGGCGCACAGCAGCAAGGTGGTGTTGAGCATTGGGCTAGCAAATTGTGGATCAGTGAAGATACTTGTAAAACTTGGACAGAAGTAATTGTTCCGGATGAATTAAAGGATGTTCATCCCAATGGGGTAGGAAAGGGTGTATGGTTTCAATCTGTGGAGTTTGATCCCTCCAATCGGGATATGATTTACATTCCGGGGTCTCGGTCTATTTTCTATTTTGACGATGGGGCGAAAAGTACAATGGAAAATGGAAAGAGAAAATATAACATCAAGAAGATGAGTTTTGATGTGTATAATGAAAACCGGACGGAACTGCGTAATGACCCTTCCGACCCAGACAACAAGACCATATTTCCTTTAAGAGCCACTTCGCCGGGCAACATGGTAATCAGTACCATAAATCCGAATCAGATGTGGTTTGCAGCAGCAATCCGTAACGGAAATGCTACGGCACTCTATTATACCGAAGACAAGGGAAAAACTTGGATAACGCTTCAGGAACCCAGTGTTGGTATCGGTGGGGGTACTGTTTTTGGTAATGAGGCTCCTTGGAACTGGTTGGGAGGTTTCGGTGTAAACCTTCGTGAACCGAATTGGGTATACGGATGTACGATGAGTTCTGCTATTAGTTCTGATGGAGGAAAAAATTTCAATCAGTTTGCATGGTCAATCCGTTTGACGTCATTACAAGATGACGGCAAATATTATGCGGTAACTAATTCGCGTCACAATGCGGACAATCATTTCATTCTTTCTCATAAGAGTGGCCGGGTATTCAGAGGCTCGGATGGTGGTATGTTGATGAAAGATTTGGATGTGAACAATAACCAATGGACTAATATAGGAGGAAATATGGGACAGATGTTGTATTACAATATACGTGTCAATGAATTCGGTGACCAGTTGATGGTGGGTAATACACAGGATATCGACGTGCAGACATACCGCTACGGTCGATGGGGAAACTGGCGTGGTTATGAAGGTTCCGAATCCAGTGCCAATCCTTATACTAGCACATGCTATTTTTCTGGAGGTGGTGGTGGAGGTATTGAAAACATGCCTTTGAGTTCATGGAGTACAACCACTAATTACGCTGATGTACATACCGGTTCTTGGTATATGAGGCGTACGGGGACGGGAGCCGGAAACACATTTTACCGTATTGATGATATCGGCCGAAGCCTGACCAATCTTTTCGATAATGTCGGGGCTGATGTTGCGGATGTAACATTTGCACGCGATAAAGGATACACTACTATTTTTGTACGTACGACTGACAATATCTTAAAGAAATCCATAGACAGCGGAAACTCTTTTCAGTACATATTGTATAACGGTGAGCCGGCAAAGTTTAGCAATACCAGATTAGCGGCAGATCCCGATAACAGCGACATCTTGTATTTGGGACAGACAGGACAGGTTATGCGATTGTATGTCAACGAAAGTCGTTGGGAAAAAGTAGGAGAAGGGCTTCCCAATATAACTTGCGATCACTTATTTTTCCACGAAGGTAGTGGCGATCTATATTTTGTGAATCGTGCTAGTGCCGGAATCTATATTCTGGAAAACGGTTCAGATACCTGGCGTTTTTGGACCAAGGGATATAATAGTGGAAAATTCAGTGATATAGTCATGAATTATACCACACAGGAGATGGTACTGGCTGATTATGGTCGTGGCGTATGGGTAGCCGATTTGGAGCATCCTTCCGACCGTTTCTTTAAAAACGGATTTGCCTTAAAAGAAATCACCCATGTGGACGGCCGCCGTACTATCGGTATTGATACGAAATGGACCATTCCGTTGTATTACTATTATGAATGGACGGTAAATGGAGTGAAGGTAGATAATCCCTATCAGTATCTTACTCGGGCCTTACGTCCTGGAGATAAAGTACGGTTGAAACTCACGCTTAGAGAATCTCCCGATGTGTCTACCTTCTCGGCTGAATACATTGTGAAGGAAACATCGGATGTAAAACTGGAAAAGAAAGCCGGAAATGCGTTGTATTCAAATGGAAAGGGTAGAATAGATTTAGGATATGTAGATTATTTCTTCAATGACTTTACTGTAGACCTTTGGGTAAAACCGATGGGCAACGGAGTCTTGTTGGCCAACCGTCAGAAGGAATATGATAAAGGTGCAAAAGGTTGGTTGCTTTTTGTAGAAAACGGTACTTTGAAATTCAGATATTCTCCAAGCAACCAGTTTAACAAGCCGACCTATGAACCGGCTTCTGACGAGCAGAAAACTATCGAAGGGGGTAATTTGAATATGGGTGAGTGGGCTCATGTGGCGGTAACCGAGAAACGTGACGGTTCGATACGTCTGTATGTAAATGGTATTTTGACCGGTGAGGGAGAGCGATACCGTAGAGAGCATACGCTGAACAATTCCACTTACCTGTCGCTGTTTGCAGATGCTTTTGAGTATGCGCCTATTGAGGCTGCCGTAGATGAATTGAAGATATGGAACTACGAATTGAATGAAGAGGAAATCCGTCGTGAAATGTATTCCGTAAACACTGACAATCGTGACGGGTTGGTAGCTTACTATGCTTTCAATGGGGATAATCTGTCCGGAGACTTGGAAACATTTGTTGGATATCAGCCACGCGTGATGACGCGTGCGGAGGTTACTCACGAAAAAATGTCGCTTCCCATTAGTGCTCAACGAGCTGTTTACGGTGTATTGACCAATGGAGAGAAACTCTTTGAAGACCGTGGAGTCAATCTGTTGAAGATAGCCGTTAAAAATACGACATCGGATTATCAGATCGGTGTATATGCTTATAAAGCGGAACATTGGTTAGAAGATAAATCCAATTTGGATGCCCGGTATTACGAGGTAGAACCGACTGGATATATTTTCCGAAACTTTACTGTTGCCGAAGCAGATACTTTGGCGTTGGATTTCTATGCAGTCGAAGGTAAACCGTTTAATCCGAACAAGCGTTATCGTCTGTATTATTCGGAGGACGGCCGTAAGAATTATTGGAATCAGGTGGGAGATTTGACCTATAATGCAGCTACACAGACTTTGCAGGCAACGAATTTATCGATGCAGGAACTACAAGGCAAAAAAATGTTGGTCGTGTCTTTGAAGCCGGCTATCGAAATGACCGTTGAGGGAATTTCAAACAGAGGAGAGCTTATCGTATATTCCGAAGATCAACACACAGTCAAAGCTCATGCTTCTATTGTGGAAGGCCTGGCAGAACCGAATGGTGAGTATGAAATCGTATCGGATAATGACGTGTTGCAACCTCAAACTGGATTCTATTTTACGAAGGGTGAAGCTTCCTCCGAGCTTAAAATAAGACAGAATTTGGGGGCCTTCAATGATCGAAATCTGGTGACCTTAAAAGGCAAGAACGATGAAAAGATGATTCCAATGCCGATTGAGCTTGTCAACCGGATTACCTCGAAAGATTTGGGTAACTCGATGTGGGTAGAGAAAGGTGGAATTTTGGTGGGTTCGGCAGATAACTATGTTGCTTTGCATGAATCCAATACCGTGACCATAATGGGGTGGGTATATCTTGGTGACGTAGACATATTGTCCGGAACCAAACCACTCTTGTTTTTTCGCTCTTCAAATCCCTCTGTAGCAACAGGACTACACTTGCAAAACGGCAATGTACGCTGTCATTGGAATGAAGAATCCTGGAGTTGGAACCAATCTACTTCCCTCAACGTGACGAAAGAACAGGTAGGGCAATGGATTCATTTGGCATTGGTAGCCCGTCCCGATGGTATGGACTATTATTTGAACGGAATGAAATATTCTATAAAACGTAATATAAATAAAGGACGCGTACATTCCATGTTAATGTTAGGACAGAACCAAATGGGGAATACTTGGTTTACAGGAGCATTCGATCAGGTTGCTGTATGGAACCGTTCACTGACCCAGGAAGAAGTCTTAAGATATATGCAGGAAAGGGTGTTGCTGAATGATTCGGCATTGGTGGCTTATTTGACGATGGATGTAAGAGATGAAAACGGAGATTTGTGTGAAAGCGTACAGAACATGTCGCTGAAGCACTACGGTACTTTGACACAAAACTATCGTTCTACTGTGCCATTTAATCCGGAAAGCCGCCTGCATCTGAACCAAATGTCCGAAACTTCGGCCGTACAGTTGATTTATCCGGAAGGAAAGAACGTACAGGGAGAATGGAGTACATTCGACGGAACCTCTTACAACTATGTGGCAGCCGGAAGAAGACAATATGATTTGCCTCTGAGCAAAACACACTACACGTTGGTTTATGCAAACGATCCACAGTTGACAGCAACCGATCGGATTACTTTGCGCTACCGTCATGTTGGCATTATGGAACAGGATCATTTGGTGATGGCCATTCGCGCTTTGGGTTCGGAAAGTCCGTTTGAACATTTTGTGGAAGCACAGGCTGTAGAAAACGGCAAAGCAGAGTTCGTTGTCGAGGGAACGTTGCTGAACCGTGCTTCTGAAGTGATGTTCTTTGTATCTCCCGAATCCGGTAAACGTCCGGTAAAAGTGGAACTGGCTTTGGCCAATGGGATGTCCGGGCACAGAAACATCATGTTGGAGGAAACCGCCCAGGGGGTACCTTTGCAAGTGAAGGTACTAAGTGGAAATGCTGATGATGTGGTGATGTTGGAAGTAAAAGAAACGGCTTATGCCTCTTTGGACAAAGACAGCGTAGACATGCGTAATGCTGATAATCGCTTTACGATTATGATAGACCAATCGAAGTTGGATAAAATGGCTTTGAATCCGATAACTGTTCAGGCAGTCGGTGCGGAATCTGCTCCATTGGAGTTCAAGGTTTATCTTGAGCCTAAAGTTGAGCTGAAACTAAAAAACGGTAAGGACGAACATACTTTTGTAGCTACTGCATCTACGGCGGACTTAGAAGTGGAAGCCGAACTGCTTCAAGGCTACTTGGAAGAAGAAGTTCAGTTGGCAACGATTGCTGACGTAGACAATGCGATGAATATCGGAAACGGAACCTTGTTGTCGAACAGTTCGGTAACTATCGGCCACTTGGAGCATTATGAATCTCCTTACGGTAAGGCCCAGGAAGGATGGAATCTGATCGGTAATCCCTATTTGGCAGATATCAACATCACGAAACACCAGAATGTAATCTTTGACGAACACAAGGTGACTAAATTCGTTTATCAGTATAATAAGGAGTTGGACAACTATATCACATTCGATATGACGAACTATGATGAAGAACAGAAAATCATTCCGTTCCAGTCTTATTTTGTCCAGACATTGGCACCTGAGGCTGAGCTTACCGTGACTCCTGTGGCCAAAGAGGTAACGCTTAATCGTCGTACATTCGATTACTATACCGCAAACGAATATACTTCAGTACGTTTGAAACTTTACTCAGGAGATAAAGAGCAGGATCGTACGGACATTATTTGGGAAGAAAGTGCTTCGGCAGACTTTGTGGTGAATGAAGATGCTCCGAAATTCTGGAGTTTGTCAGCCACAGCCAATCAGTTGTTCTCTGTAGCCGGTAAATCGGCGGCTTCTGTAAATACGTTGCCGATGGACACAGAAGAAATCAAACTGGGCTTGAGAATCGGTACATCCGGCAAGTTGTCTCTTCGTTTGAGCCGGATAACCGGTTTTACAGAAGATGATGAAGTTGTCCTTAGGGATAAACATACGGGGGCAGAATGGAAGTTGGATGAGGATAACTCCTATGAGTTTGACATCGCGCAAACCGGAGATGTGAAAGACCGCTTCGTATTGAAGGTGAAACGTCACGGCACTTCGGTTGGCATTGAAGACAGGGTGGAATCTACTGGTTATAAAGTGTACGTTTCAGGAAACACCTGCATGATAGAAAATCTGCGTGGCAATGCCGACATTCAAATCTTCAATGTGCAAGGCCAACTTGTGGCACGCGAAAAAACGACTCAGCACAGCTTTTCGGTATCTTTGAAACCGGGAGTACATGTTGTAAAAATCAGTGAGAACGGAAAAGATTATGTGACTAAAATTATATTGAAATGATAAAGAATGAATTAATAGGCAAAATAGGATGTTTACTGGTGTTCGTATGGGCATCGGTAAGCCTCCATGCTCAATCCATAAAGCTCTTGGGGGTATATTCCAACGGAAATGCTGCCGGTCAGTTAAAAGCTAAGGTGGATTTGGCCGGTAAGCAAATCAAATCGGTCACTTCTTATACTTATCGGATGTCCGACGGTTTTGCTACGGTAGCTTCGGATTATGAATTGATAGAAGGTTCTTTCCTGACGGTGGATGTGGAGATGCAAACTGGAGACTATGCCTATCGCATGGAAGTGGTGTTGGACGACGACACCCGGTTGCTTACCGAGTGCGTGAACCAGGGCAATACGGAAGCCTTCATGTGGTTGGGAGACTATCAATGGACGGAGGCTACCACAGCCGTAGCCGGAACATTGCCTGGTGTGGACCGTTGCTTCGGTACGGACCTGAATTTGCAGACAAGCGATAAGACTTACTATAAAGGAGTTTCCAGTAAGGGTGGTCAAATCATCTATGACCTCCCGGAAGAGATGAACTTCCGTAAGTTTGATATGGTATTGGGGACACAGAATGGCAGCGGGAATCTTAAATTCATGTTCTATTGTAATGACGGAAAAAAGTTGGACTTCACTGTTAATTCAAATGCAATAAAGTCTATTTCTACGGCTGACTATCCCGCTTTTATTCCACGTTTGCCATTGACAAAAATCAGGTTAGACTTTACAAATAATTCAAATGCTATCGGCAACTACAATTTGGCCAGGCTGTATATGGAACGCCGCCCGTCGGACAAGTTGGAGCAACAGGTGGCGTTTACAAATACAGGAGGAACTGTCACGTATCCCATGCAAGTGGAACTAAAAGCCACAGCCACGTCGGGAGGCAAGATATATTACCGTATTATCAAAGGCCGTGAGGCTGCCGAACTGAAAGGTAACGTATTGACCTTTAAGGACGGACAATCTACTGATGTGGTTGTTGAAGCTACACAATACGGTAATGAGCAATATGCTTGTGCTACAAGCTTGCTGTCTTATGCAGTACGCACGAGGGAGAATATCTTTATCTCTTCTATGTTACCGGCATTGGAAAATAATTCGGGTACGGTATATTTATATGTTAATCCTCAGGCGAACAAGCTTTCGCAGTTGACTCTGAACATATATGATGATGTATATTTATTAAATGAATTGCAGCAACTTGATTTGTTGGCGATATGGAATGACACACCGTTTGTATCCGGAACAACCGGTAAGGTTCTGGCTGTTGCCGTTCCTGACTTAGAGATGAATCGTGTGTTCCGCATTACCTACGGTTACGAAGGGAGTGAGACGATACATAGTTCTTATTACGAAGGATTGAATATGTTTGATTATCTTTCGGATTTGTCTTATAGTACGCAGGGAACAGCACAAATAGACAAGGCTGTCAATGGTTCTATGCTCCAAATCACCACGCAAAAATATAAGAAAGGGTTTGGTATTCATGCGGTAGGTTCGGTGCAGATGACCTTGCCCGTGGGAATATACAATCGTTTTATCACAGATGTTGGTAAACAGTCGGGGCAGCCTTATGTCATGGAGTTTGCCTTGAACATGGATAACCGGCAGCTTACGACAACAGGTCCTGTCAATAACAGCAAGAAGACGACTTGGGATTATCCCTTGGATGACGTTTCCGTTTTACATATTGATGTATTATACGGTGGAGATGGGGCCGGAAACGACCATGGCTCAATAGGGGCGCCGAGGCTATACCGCACAGTTGTACAACGAAGGGAACAGACACTGAACTGGCAAAAAGAATTTCCGTTGACCCACAACAAGCCGTTCAAGTTGCCGATGAAGGCTACGGCCTCTTCGGGATTGGCACCGGTGTACCGCATTTTGAAGGGACAGGAGTTTGCTACGATAGAAAGCGGAAACATTTTGAACCTGCATACGATTCCCGAACATGCCGAGATTGTAGTCGAGGCGTTTCAACCCGGCGACAGGGAATGGCAACCTACAACAACTACTACTTGTACATTCCGCTTTTCCAAAGGCTTTGTGGTGCAGAAGGATGCTCGGGTAGAGTTGGAGGGCGGTCAGGTATTGGAAGAACTGATTGTCTACGGTGATGCTAGACAGATGGGGCAGGTGGTAGTGAAAAACGGTATTGTCCAGGTAAAAAAGTTCGTATTGAAATATACTTTCATACCCAAGGCTTGGAACTTCATCACTTTCCCTTCCGATTTGGATATAGACAAAATCAGCGACTTGAATGCCAGGGGGTATTATTTGAATAACAAAATGTCTGGCAGAGGAGCTTACTACATCCGCAGTTACGACACTCAGGTGCGTGCGGAAAATCCGTCCGGTTCGGTATGGAACAATTTGGAGACTCCGGAAGTGAAAGGGCTGAAAGGTTACATCATGGGTATCAACAATGCCCTGGGCATGGATCCGGTAGAGGTAACCTTTACGATGGACAACGTTTCGCTCGATTTCGAATCTTCGATTCGTCCGTTGAATCTTACGTTGGACCTTTCCAAGGTAGAGCCGGGCACTTGTCAGGATGTATATATAAGGCCTGTTAACGTGAAAGGAAACACTTTGAAGGTCAGTGTAGACTTCCAACCGGAGGATCTTTCGGCATTGCCTATCAATCATGCCAAAGCATTGGAGGGAATGCGTTTCACCTTTACTCCGGACAAACGTGGCATACGGCTGACACTTCCCGACCAGACACCGGCCAAGATTGCCATCTATAATAAAAAAGGAACCAAATTGATGAAAGCCGTTCGTTACGTATCGCCAATGGTATTGGATTTGAGCGGTTTGAAGCCAGGCACCTACCAAATGGTAATCAACTACGGAGATGCCACGGCAGTAAGGACGTTGGATTTTTAAGGATGGATATAATAAAGTAAGCAGGGTTTGTCGTTACGTCTTTCTATTCAAGACGTAACGACAATTTACATAACAGAATAACGATATGATGAACAAGATTTTTACAGGATTGCTTTTATGCCCAACCATTTATTTACACGCTGCGGAACCCGCTGATTCAACTTTCCGGTTGATGGAAGAGATTACAGTGGCGGCCAACCGCCAACAGGATGTGAAAATGAATGTGCCGCAACAGGTTTACGTATTATCCCGTAACCTGATAGAACGGGCCAATGCACAGACGGCCGCCGATTTGTTGACCACAGACGGTTTACTGACAGTGCAGAACAGTCAGCAGGGGGGTGGAAGCCCGATGATACGCGGTTTTGAAAGTTCGCGGGTGTTGCTTGTCATGGACAACGTGAAGATGAACAATCTCATTTATCGTGCCGGACATTTACAGAACATCATAACCGTGGACCCTTCTATACTGGAACGTGTGGAAGTGCTTTACGGTCCTTCTTCGGTCAGCTACGGTTCGGATGCTTTGGGGGGAGTTGTGGTTTTCCGTTCTAAAAATCCGGTTTTGGGCGATGGGGGGAAAACTTTGTTTTCCGGTAATGCCTTTATGCGTTACGGTAGTGCGAATCAAGAAACCACCGGTCATGTGGATTTCAATATCGGTGGCGAACGTTTTGCTTCATTGACTTCTTTATCCTATAGCAACTTCGGTGATTTACGGAGCGGACGACGCAAGAACCCCTTTCTAAAGGATGATGAATACATCAGCCGTCCTTATGAAGTGGTACGTGAAAATGGTGAAGACCTGTTAATCGGTAATTTCAAAGACTGGCATCAACCCGGTTCCGGATATATGCAGTACGACTTGATGCAGAAGTTCCTGTTCAAACCGGACGATAGATTCCGCCATTTGTTGAACTTCCAATTCTCGAATACGACGGACATTCCCCGTTACGATCGGTTGACGGATATGAAAAAAGACAAACCTAAATTTGCCGAATGGTATTATGGCCCTCAGTTCCGTTTGATGACAGCCTATACGATGGAGATAGCGGACTGGTTGTCGGCAGACAAAGTCGATTTTACGGTGGCCTACCAGAAAATCAAGGAAAGCCGTCATAACCGTAAGTTCGGTGAGGTTTGGTTGGGTAGCCGCAACGAGAATGTGGATGTGGTGTCATTGTCTTCCGATTGGATGAAACAGGTGGACAATCATCGTATCCATGCCGGAATAGACGGTGCATTGAACTTCCTTTCCTCTACGGCTCACAAAACGGACGTAGACACCGGTGAGCGTGCTGCATTGGATACGCGTTACCCCGACGGACAAAACTATATGCACAATATAGAGGCCTACGCGTCCCACCAATGGGAAATCACTCCGCGTCTGATCCTGAGCGACGGTATCCGCTTGGGATTCTCCATGTTGTATTCCTCGTTTGAGACCGCCGAATTTTTCCCATTCCTGAGTCAGAACGTGAAAGAAGTGAAACAGAACAATATGACTTACAGTTTCAGTTTGGGACTGAACTACAATCCGACCAAGGACTGGAAAATAGCTTTGGCACTTTCCACCGGTTATCGTGTGCCCAATATAGACGATGTGGGAAAGGTATTCGACTCGCAGCCGGGTATGGTGGTTGTGCCCAACCCGGATGTGCGCCCCGAAAAGACTATCAACGCCGACTTCAATGTGACTCGGTTCAAAAACGACCGTTTCCTTTGGGAAACTTCCGTGTTCGGAACCTATCTTTTCGATGCCATTACGCTAAAGCCGCATACGCTGAACGGAAATACCGAAATAGAATATGATGGCGAACTCAGCGAGATATATGCCAACCATAACAGCAGAAGGGCTTATGTTGTAGGTTCCACCACACGCCTGAAAGCCCGTTTCCTCGATATATTTATGGCAGACGCTTCGCTTACCTATACTTACGGTGATATTATCGACGGGGAGGATGAACGTATGCCCCTCGACCATATATCTCCGCTTTTCGGAAGGGTGGGCATGACTTTTCAGAGCAAAGACGACAAGGCCATTGTAGAGTTTTATTCCTTGTTTAACGGACGAAAGAAACTAGATCGTTATAACTTGAACGGGGAAGACAATATCGGTTACGCCACAGTGAAGGGAGAAGAGGGCAGAGGGCTTCCGGCATGGTTCACCCTGAATCTCAAAGCTTCTTATGTGTTCAACCCGAACCTGACGGTACAGGTTGGTATCGAAAACCTGTTGGATACGAAGTATCGCACTTTCGGTTCGGGAATCAATGCCATGGGACGTAATATCAATGTTACTTTACGCACGACATTCTGACAGACGAAATACCTGTTTTTATTCCAATTGAAAACGGAACTGTTTTTTTTGCAGCTCCGTTTTTTATTGAAGTGTGCACAATTCTTGGTTGTGAAACTCCATATCTGCCGTTGAATCATTGTCTTATGGCATAATGTTTCGTAAGGTTGTGTTTTTTGGGATGATAATTTACTTATGAATCAAGATGTCCCCCAAATGGTATTCGTCCATAAAACGGCTGCGGTCTACGGGACCGTTGATGCCCTCGATGCGTCCGTTGGCGGTGAACTGCCACATGACGAACCGGATGTCGTCCGTCAGTTCCGGAATATCTTCTGCGTACCGGGCTATCATGTATTTGTAGTCCGTGTATTTTCCGGCCAAATATTTGTTGTAGAAATTACTCGACGTGTAGATGATGGGACGGATGCCATAATGTTCTTCTACCATGTGGAGAAAACGGGTAAGCCTTTCGCAAAAGCGTTGCGCGCTACCTTTCCCTATGATTTCAACGTCGATGATAGGAATCAAATCTTGTTCGTCCAGGTTCACCGTGCTTGTGAAGTTCTTGAACTGGGTTTCCGGATCTACTGTGGGACTAAAGAAATGGTAGCAGCCGACTTTCAGGCCGGCCTTGCGTGCTTCGGTCAGGTTGTAACGATAGGTTACGTCGACCAAAGAGGCACCTTCTGTGGCTTTCAGGTATACGTAACTTACGTTTTTGTCAGTTTTCACCGTTTGCCAGTCTATATCTCCCTGATAGCGTGATACGTCTATGCCGTAACGATGTTCGTTCTTATTGATGCGGTGGCGGTAAGCTTCTTCTACCGGAGCAACGATGGGATGCGAATGGCTTGGAGTGGCCATCATGTCTGGTTCCACCATGGCCAAGACCACTTCCTCCTTGTCCGTTTGCTTATCCTTTTTACGACCGTGCATGGGGGTTACTGTCAGGCAACATAATATGATAGTAAGAAATGAAATGAAATTTCTCATGGAGCATGGATGTTATTTCGCAAAATTACATATTTTGCGGAGGAAATGCAAGCGTTTTCCGCTTCGTATGAATATTATTATTATTTTTGCCCTGATTTTTATTCCTTATTATAGAATGTAGACATGAAAAAGTGGTTTGGAATTTTTTGTTTCTTGGGGATTGTGGCTTGCGGCCGGACGGTTTTGCATGCACAGTCCTGGTTTGACGTGAAGCTTTGGGAGCGGGGCTTGCCGAACACGAACGGTAAGGATGGCGGGCCGGAACAGCAAGAGGATGGCATTTATACGCCAGAGATTCGTGTTTTCCTTCCGGATTCGGCGAAGGCTACGGGGCGTATCATTCTGGCTTGTCCCGGAGGAGGGTATTCGTTCATAGCCCTTGGGCATGAAGGTTACGATTGGGCGCCTTATTTCAATGGGATGGGTATCGCATACGCCGTGTTGAAGTATCGTTTGCCTTTCGGCCATCCGGAAGTACCGGTCAGCGACGCGCAAGAGGCCATACGCGTGATACGGCAGAATGCGGCGGCATGGCGGGTTAATCCTTATGATGTGGGTATCATGGGGTCTTCGGCAGGCGGGCATCTGGCTTCCACGGTAGCGGTTAATGCGCCTTTCGATTGCCGTCCCGATTTCCAGATATTGTTTTACCCTGTTATTTCGATGGAGCTGAACCAGACCCATAATGGTTCTGTTTATTCTTTTATCGGGAAAGAACCTTCGCACGGCGAGCAGTTGCGATATTCCAATGAACGGCATATCCGCCGCCACATGGTACCTCCGGCATTGCTGTTGCTGAGTGGGGACGATACGGTGGTGCCTGTCTCCAATTCTATTAAGTATTATACGGCTTTGTTGCAGGCAGAAGTGCCCGCTTCGATGCATATTTATCCCACGGGTGGACATGGTTGGGGCTGTAACTCTTCTTTTGCATGCCACGAACAGATGTTGGCCGACCTGAAAGCATGGTTGGACGGTTTGGATGCGCCGGACAAGGACGCCGTCCGTGTGGCTTGCGTGGGTAACAGCATTACCGATGGCTATGGCGTGCCCCTGAGCGAGGAATACGGTTATCCTGCGATGTTGGGCAAGAAATTGGGCAAGAAGTACTTGGTCAAGAATTTCGGTGTAAGCGGTCATACGATGTTGCAGAAAGGCGATTGCCCTTATATGAAGAATGACGTGTATCGGAGGTGCAAGGAGTTCAATCCGGATGTCGTGGTCATTAAATTGGGTACGAACGACAGCAAGCCGCAAAACTGGAAATACAAAGATGAGTTTATGACGGATGCGCAGCAGATGATAGACGAATTAAAGGCTTTGCCTGCCCGTCCGGATATTTATCTGGCTTATCCGGTAAAGGCGATGACTTCGGCTTTTGGCATTTCGGACAGTGTGATTGTCAATGGGGTCATCCCGATGTTCCGGAAGTTGGCTAAGAAGAACAAGCTGAAGGTCATCGACCTCCACTCTTTGTTTGACGGCCATCCCGAATGGCTGATTTCGGACGGCATCCACCCCAATGACAAAGGTGCCGCCGTGATAGCTGAAGAAGTAAAGAAAGCTATTGGGGAAGATACGGGAAATGGGAAGAAATAAGTAAATAAAAACAGAAAAGGTTGCCTCTGGATATTCCGTGCAGGCAACCTTTTCTCGTTAATGTTTGATTTCGATTTCTTCTTTCATATCTATTTCCTGCCCGTTCTTGTCGTGGAACTCGTATTGCAGGAAACCCAGTTTCTGACTGGGGATTACTTTGAGTCCGAATCCGTATTTGACTTGCCACTTACGTTTCAGGGAAACGATGCCCTGGTTGATGTAGGCTGCCACATACGGGTGGACATGAAGCGTGAAATTCTTAATCCCTAATTTATTGGCCATCGTACTGATTTTGCTTTCCAAAACATCTGTGAACAGAAAGCTTGATTTCACGGTACCCTTACCGAAACAAGTAGGACAGACTTCATCCACATTTACATCCATGACCGGACGCACACGTTGGCGCGTAATCTGCATCAAGCCGAATTTGCTTAATGGCAGGATATTATGGCGGGCACGGTCTTTTTTCATATTTTCGCACATGCGTTCGTATAATTTTTGCCGGTCTTCCGCCAGATTCATATCGATGAAGTCCACCACGATAATACCTCCCATGTCGCGTAATCTTAATTGGCGTGCCAGTTCGTCTGCCGCCCCTAAATTGACATCCAACGCATTGGCTTCCTGCCCGTCTTTTGATTTGGAGCGGTTGCCGCTGTTCACGTCCACGACATGCAATGCTTCCGTATGTTCGATAATCAGATAAGCTCCATGCTTATAGGATACGGTTTTTCCAAACGACGATTTGATTTGCTTGGTTACGTCAAAGTTGTCGAAGATGGGCAGCTTGCCTGTGTATTGTTTCACGATACCCGCACTTTCCGGAGCTATCAGCGTCACATAGTCTTTTACTTCATTGAAAATATCCGTATCGTTGATATAGATGTTTTCATACGAAGGATTGAACAAATCCCGCAGCATGGCTACCGTGCGGCTAGTTTCTTCAAAGACCAGTTCTGGAAGCTTGCTTGCTTTTTGCGCTTTAATGAAGGCATCCTCACATCTTTTGACTAATACCTTGAGTTCCGAGTCGAGTTCGGCCACACGTTTCCCTTCGGCTACCGTCCTGACGATAACGCCGAAGTTTTTGGGCTTGATGCTTTGGATGAGCTGTTTTAAACGTGCACGCTCCTCGGCTGATTTTATTTTGGAAGATACGGATACCTTGTCTTGGAAAGGCATCAATACCAGAAAACGTCCGGGGAACGATAGTTCACAAGTCAGGCGCGGTCCTTTGGTCGAAATGGGTTCTTTTACAATTTGTACCAGAATCTCTTGTCCTTGCTGGAGCGTGGTTTGTACACTTCCGTCTTTTTCAAGGTCGGGCAGAATCGAAGCCTTCGAGAATGGATACAATTTTTTTTTGTCGCTGGTTACTTGTTTGAGGTATTTGGTGTAAGAATTGAATTTAGGGCCAAGATCAAGGTAATGTAAGAAGGCATCGCGTTCATAGCCTACGTTCACAAAGCATGCGTTCAACCCCGGCATAAGTTTCCTCACTTTTGCCAGATATATGTTGCCCACCACAAAAGAGGCCGACCGGCCCTCTTTCTGAAATTCCACCAACCTTTTGTCCTCTAACAATGCAATGGAAATCTCCTTGGGCTGAACATCTACTATAACTTCGCTTGTCATTCTTTTAATTTTACTATTTGATTCTATACAGCCTTGTTTACATAAAGAACAAACTTGTCGGAATCTGTAAAGAGCCCGTCCAAGTTTGTTCTCTATTCTTTACTTACAGACAAGCGTTGGCTACTTGCTCTTATGTCTGTTCTTTCTCAATCTTTTTTTACGTTTGTGTGTAGCCATCTTGTGTCTTTTTTTCTTTTTTCCGCTTGGCATAGCTCTAATGTTTTATAAGTTAATAAATCTGTTTACTATCTTTTTCTGTTCAAATGATTCTTACTTCTTGATTGCATCAACAAAAACCTTAGCCGGTTTAAAGGCTGGAATGTTGTGTTCGTCTATGATTATAGTCGTATTCTTGGATATATTACGAGCTGTTTTTTTAGCTCTTTTTTTAAGAATGAAACTACCGAAGCCACGAAGATATACGTTATCCTCTTTTTGAATCAAAGATTCCTTTACTGATTCCATAAATGCCTCTACGGCTGTCAGCACGGTTGCCTTGTCGATACCCGTTTTTTTGGAAATCTCGTTTACAATTTCTGCTTTTGTCATCTTTCTGTAAAAATAATTGTTTGTAAATGCCTAATTCCTAATTTTTTGGAATGCAAATATATAGCTTTTTAGCAAGGAAAGAAAGAATATCATTGAAAAAAAACTCGTTTTTTTGCTTTTGGGTACTCTGAAAGAGCTAATTTTGTACCGTTTATCTGTTTTTGCAAGAATGAAAGATTATAATTTTGCTTATAAGTTGTTGGCATGGTATCAGGAAAACAGAAGGGTTTTACCGTGGAGGGACACTCATGATCCATATATGATTTGGATTTCGGAGATTATCCTTCAGCAGACGCGGGTCGTTCAAGGATATGATTATTTCCTGCGTTTCATGGCTCGCTTTCCTGATGTGGATGCTTTGGCGGCAGCTTCAGAAGATGAGGTGTTGAAATGTTGGCAGGGGCTGGGATACTATTCTCGTGCGAGGAATTTGCATGCGGCGGCTCGCCAGATTGTGGAGTGGGGAGGATTCCCTGAACGTTATGAAAATATCCGTCAATTAAAGGGGGTGGGAGATTATACGGCAGCTGCCATAGCTTCTTTTGCATTCGGGTTGCCCCATGCTGTGGTGGATGGGAATGTATATCGTGTGCTTTCCCGTTATTATGGGATTGAAGAACCGATAGATACGGGGCATGGGAAAAAGTGTTTTGCAGCTTTGGCGCAGGAGTTGTTGCCCGAGGGCAAGGCGGCTGATTACAACCAGGCCGTGATGGATTTCGGTGCCCTGCAATGTGTGCCTAAGAATCCTAAATGTGGAGAGTGCCCTTTGGTTGGCGGTTGCATTGCTTTTCGGGACAAGAGGGTGCAGGGCTTTCCGGTGAAGTCACGGGCTTTGACCGTGACGGAACGCTATTTGCATTATATGTACATAGAGGTGGGGGAAGAAATTGCAGTGTTTCGGCGAGAGGCTAATGATATTTGGAAGGGTTTGTATGAACCTTTTTTGGTAGAAACCCCTACGGTATGTGCTCCGGAAGACTTGCTTGTGGATAAAAAAGTTCCATCGTTCATCCGGTCTGATAAGGCCGTGAAGACTTATTTGTGCGGGGGTGTTCGCCATCAGCTGACCCACCGTACGTTGATTTGTGATTTTTATAAGGTGGAACTGGAAGATAAACCCGATGATTTCGGACGTAGTGCTTGTTGGGTAAAAAAGGGGGAACTGCCAAACTATGCGTTTCCCCGCTTAGTTGTAATGCTGTTTGAGAAGTTTGGTTTGTGGTAAGAAAATGAAAGAGTTGCAGAAAAAGTGACGTTATAGTTGGTGGGATATGGTTTATTTATTAATTTTGGAGAAATTTTAAAATGAAAGGCGTATGTCTTTAAATAAAGTGATGTTGATTGGAAATGTCGGGAAAGAACCCGATGTTCGTTATTTGGATAACGGAGTGGCTGTGGCTTCGTTGACTTTAGCCACAACGGAAAGGGGGTATCGTCTGCAGAATGGTACGGACGTGCCGGAACGTACGGAATGGCATAATATAGTATTGTGGAGAGGCCTGGCTGAGACAGTAGAGAAATACGTTCACAAAGGTGACAAGCTGTTTGTCGAAGGAAAAATTCGTTCTCGCTCGTATGATGACCAGAATGGAGTGAAACGATACATTACGGAAATATTTGCAGACAATATGGAGATGCTGTCTCC
The DNA here is from genome assembly GCF_986071375.1 of Paraprevotella sp. NCBI lineage: Bacteria > Pseudomonadati > Bacteroidota > Bacteroidia > Bacteroidales > Prevotellaceae > Paraprevotella > Paraprevotella sp. Next base: position 230,256 of record NZ_CFQRNQ010000002.1, read on the forward strand.
CCGGAGTCAGGCTAACCAAGCTTCTTCTCCTTCTGCTTCTTCTTCTCCTTCTGCTTCCGCACAGGTACAGGGCGGAAAAGAAGACTTACCCTTTTGATGTGTAACTAAATTTGTGAATTTTGGACCCTGATACATATTTATCCCAGTTTATAGCGTTATTTGACCATATAGAGGTTTATCCTCCGGATTTGGGAGCTACGATTGCTCTTGTCTTGTCTGTGTTGTTGTTAGGTTGTTCTGGTTTTGTTTCAGCTTCAGAGATTGCTTTTTTTTCCTTGTCCCCTACGGATGTGGGTAAGATAGAAGAGAATAGGCACGCGGCAGACAGTAAGATTCTCGAGTTAAAGGAAGATTCGGAGCGTTTGCTTGCTACGATTTTGATATCCAACAATTTCGTGAATGTGGCTATCATCATGTTGCTGAATTTCTTTTTCAGTAAAACTTTGATTTTCGGAGATAGCCGTTTGTTGGAATTCCTTTTTATGACCGTCTTGCTCACCTTCTTGCTTTTGTTGTTTGGTGAGATTATGCCGAAAATTTACTCGTCCCAACATACGTTGAGCTTTTGCCGCATGGTGGCTCCTTCTTTTGTTTGGATGGAAAAGTTGTTTTGGCCCCTTTCGTCATTGCTCGTGCGGTCGAGGAAATTGGCTACGAAAGTAGTGCATAAGGAAAAACGGACCATATCGGTCGACGAGTTGGAACAAGCCTTGGAACTGACGGATAAAAAGTATATTGCAGAAGAGCAGAATATGTTGGAGGGGATTATCCGTTTTGGAGGAGAGATGGCCAAAGAAATAATGACTCCTCGTATGGATATTGTGGACTTGGACATGAAAGCTCCTTATCCGGATGTGCTTCGATGTATCGTAGAGAGTAACTATTCCCGTATTCCGGTATATGCGGATTCGCGTGACAACATAAAAGGTGTGCTTTACATTAAGGACTTGTTGCCCCATCTGAACAAACCTGCAAATTTCCGTTGGCAGTCTTTAATCAGGCCGCCTTATTTCGTTCCGGAAACAAAGATGATTGATGATTTGTTGGGAGATTTTCAGAAGAACAAAGTGCATATCGCCATTGTGGTGGATGAGTTCGGAGGTACGTCGGGTATCGTGACGATGGAGGATATTATCGAAGAAATTGTAGGTGAAATAAACGATGAATACGATGAAGATGAACGCCAGTACGTGCGGTTGAACGCGAATACGTATGTTTTCGAGGCAAAAGTCCTGCTTACGGATTTCTTTAGAATCATGAAACTGGACGATGATTTTTTCGAGGAGGTAGAAGGAGAGGCCGATACTTTGGCCGGGCTTCTGTTGGAAATTAAAGGTGAGTTTCCGGAACTTCATGAGATAATCAAATATAAAAACTATTGTTTTGAAGTGTTGGAAATGGATGACCGGAGGATTTTGAAGATAAAAGTGACGGTGGAAAATCCGGAAACATCCGATGGGGTGTAAATCATATAGAGGAACGAATGCCGCTGTTTCGGGAAATAAATTGTGGGCAAGGTTGGGGAGGTATATGGAAAATTACCGAGACCTTCGACGAGTTGTGTGACATGTTGCCTCACAGCGCGTATTATCGGGAGCATGCTTTCCGTTTTGTGGCTGAGCGGAGGCGCTTGGAATATGTGGCAGTGCGTTTGCTTATTTTCACTCTGACAGGAGAAGAGCTACAGGTGGAATATTTGCCGTCCGGCCGTCCTTTTTTCCGTGGCAGAAAGCTTCAGCTTTCCATTTCCCATACATTCGGATATGCAGCCGTGTTGTTTTCGGAAGAATATGAAGCCGGACTTGACATAGAAGTATTTTCTGAAAGAATTGTAAAGTTGAAAGAACGTTTGATCGGTCCGGAAGAAGCTGCAGAAACAACATACGAGATTCTTTTGCATTGGTCTGCCAAAGAGGCTGTTTTTAAGATATTGGATGAAGAGGGTATTGACTTCAGGGAGAATCTGACGGTACAAAATTTAAGTTGTCCCGCGATGCCCGACCATACGGAAGCGGAAGGAGATTTTTCTTTATATTATCATTTGTCGGACGGGAAGACGGGAACCTTTCCGGTGCATTATGAAACTACGGCCGATTTCGTCCTGACTTATGCGTTTCGGAAACTGTAAAGTGAGGATGCAATAGCTGTTACCCGGTTTGAAATAAAAGTGAAGATACATCCCCCGTATGGAAAGGGAGACGTATCTTCACTTGTTTTTAGGCACGTACCACTTGTCTTTTCATCATTTGACAGAACAGTCCGTTTTGTTTTTTCAGTTCCTCCGGATTTCCGGTTTCTGCGACATGCCCGTCTTTCAGCACTACTATTTTATCTGCGTGTGCGATAGTACGCATGCGGTGTGCGATAATCAGTACCGTTTTATGTTTGATTAGTTCCGAGATACCTGCCTGGATTTTTGTTTCGTTCTCTACGTCGAGCGAGGCTGTGGCTTCGTCTAGCAACACGATGGGAGCGTCTTTCAATAACGCCCGTGCGATGGATATGCGCTGACGTTCTCCGCCCGATAAGGTTTCTCCGTTTTCCCCGATAACGGTTTGGTATCCTTGAGGCATTTTAAGGACAAACTCGTCACATCGGGCCAACCGTGCCACGCGTATCACTTCTTCGTCAGTCGCTTCCCGTTTTCCGATTCTGATATTCTCCATGACGGATGTATTAAACAGGATTACGTCTTGAAAAACGATGGAGAAGCATTTTAGCAGACTTTCCGGTTCAATCCTGCTGATGTCAGTCCCGCCGAGCGTGATATGTCCGGCCGTGGCATCCCAAAAACGAGCCGCTAATTTGGCTGCCGTGCTCTTTCCGCTTCCCGAGGGACCGACTAAGGCTGTGATTTCTCCTTGCCGGGCAGTAAAAGATACGTTGTCCAAGACTTGCTTTCCCTTTTCATAAGAGAAACTTACGTGGTCGAACCGGATGTCATATCCGTTGGGATTGAACGATTTCTCTCCGTGTTGGACCGGCATGGCTTCCATTTCTTTCATCCTGTCTATGCGGATGTCAAGGTAGAATAACGCCGCCAGATTGTTCAGCACTTCATTGATGGGGATGTAAATACGTGAGCCGATAACCATGAATATCAAATACGTGAAAAGCTCCGTTTGACCGGAGGCTACCAAAGAGGCTCCGACAATGATGACACTTGCCAATCCGAGCTTCAAGATGCTTTGAGAGCCGTTGACGGCAATACCCATCAGTAATTCGCTTCGTGTCAGTTGGTGCTCGTATTTATTGATTTTCTCGTCCAATCCGTTCAAGTAAGCCGCTTCTTGGTGATAGGACTTGATTTCCTGAATCGTGTCCAGTCCTTCCTGTATTTGTTCGGTCACTTCCCTTTTGTTCAGGTAGTTCGTTCGGTTCTGCTTGTGCAGTTTCCTTTTGGAGAGGACGATGACGGCCAAGGATATGGGAACCACCCAAAACAAAGCGAGTGTAAGTGCCCAGTCGTAGAATGCCATGCCTATCGTAATCAACAGGATGCTGAGCAGAGACGCAATGAGTTGCGGTACGGCATGCGAAAAAGTGTGTTCCAGTTCCGTACAATCGTCCATGATGGTGGCAGTCAAGTCGGACAGGTTCTTTTCTCCGAAGAACGCGAGCGGAAGTTTCCGCAGCTTTTCGGCCAGCGAGATACGCCGGTTGGCACTTTCGTCGTAAACGCAAGTGTAGGTGCTTCGGTACTGGAAGACGGCAATCACATACATGACAGCCATGAATGCGATTCCGAGTAGTCCGTAGTAACATGTCCCATGTGCTATTGTGGCCTCGGGGTTGAAGACAGGACGAATCCAGTCTTGCAGGTATAGGAACACATATACGGCGGGCAACATCAGCGCGACATCCAGCCATACGGTCCAGAACACTCCCTGACAAAAATCCTTGGCACCTTTTTCCGAAAGGGCGAAACGGTTTCTTATTTGACTAAGCATGGTGAACCTCCCTTCCGATGGTCCAACTGACAGATTGCTGATATTCATTCCACATGGTTTTGTATATGCCGTTTTGTTTTAATAGTTCCTCGTGTGTACCTTGCTCGACGATTCGTCCTTTGTCGATTACCAGAATACGGTCGGCATCGGTAATGCTCGATAGCCTGTGGGCGATGGTCAGCACGGTTTTCCCGGCAGTCAGCTCCCTCAGTGCTTGTTGGATGAGATGCTCGTTTTCCGGATCGGCGTATGCCGTGGCTTCATCAAGTACGATGATAGGGGCATTTTTCAGGATGGCCCGTGCCAGGGCGATTCTTTGCCGTTCTCCTCCGGACAGATACGTTCCTTCCGTCCCGATTTTCGTATCCAGTCCCTCCGGCAGACGGTCTATGATTTCCCTGCATTGCACAAGGTCGAGTGCCCGGTTGATTTCCTCCTCTCCGGCTTCCGGGTTTCCGTATTTCAGATTCTTGCGCAGCGTCGTTTTCAGAAGATGAGGGTTCTGAAAGACGAATGACACGTGCTGCATGAGGTCCTCCGGTGCGATATGCTTGATATTGACGTGGCCAATCCGGATTTCTCCTTCGTCGGCATCCCAAAAACGGGGGAGCAGTCTGGCAATCGTTGTTTTACCGCCTCCCGAAGTGCCGACAAGGGCCACTTTCTTTCCTTGGGGGATGGAAAAGCTTATTCCGTCTACGGCTTTCTGCGTAGCACCGGGATAACTGAAACTCACGTGGTCGTAGCAAACATCAAAAGCCGTCGGCTTCTCCGGTTTTTCCGGCCGGGACAACGGCTTGTATTCGAGCAGCCGTTCCAAACGTCCGATTGCTTCTCCGGCCTGTCCTAAAGCTTCGCTGAGATGCATGCTTTTCATGATGCTTTGCGAGAAAAGCGGGGTAATGAGTACGAACAGGAAGAAGTTGAGCAGGGTGGAAGCATAGTCGCCATCACGGCTTACGATGAGAATGACGGTGGGAGCGAGGAAAAAGACGAAACTGTTGATGACTGTCGTATAGCACGACATCGGTTTTTCCCACAGTCCGGTATAGGAAGAAGCCATTTGATTGTAGGCCATGATGCTTTTATGGAAGTTCTTGAAAGAGTAGATGGTCTGTTGGAATACCTTGATGACCGGTATGCCCCTGACATATTCTACGGCTTCCGTATTCATTTCTTCCAGTGAAGTCATGTAGGCACGCATGAAGGCCTGTCCTTGCGTGTTCATGAGGTGTCCCATCAGGAACATGGCTACGGCTACCGGAATGATACAGACGAGCCCCAGTTTCCAATCGAACGTGAAAATCAGGATGACGGCCGTCAGCGGTACCAGGACGGAACCGGTCAGGTCGGGCATCTGGTGGGCCAGAAACGAGTGGGTGATACCGGCATTATCGTCGATGACCTTACGAATCTTGCCGCTAGTATTGAGGTCGAAGAATCCGAGGGGCATGCGGACGATTTGCCTCATGGCTTCTTTCCGCAAGTTGGATTCCACCCGGAACGCTGCCAGATGGGAGCACATCAATGCCAGGTAGTATAAGACGACACTTCCGACAGCCAGACCTGCCGCCCACCCGGCGTATGGTATGGTCTCGGCGGGAATCCCGTTGCCGTGTGTATCAAAAAATCCTTTCACAATCAGCCAGATGAAAACATAAGTGAGCATACCCGTCACTTCGCTTACTGCCGAGATACACATGGAAAGCGGCAGCAAAGCTTTCCGTTTTCCCATATAATGTTGGAGTTTCCGTAATGTATTCATAGATTTGGGTATTGAGTCGGTTCTTTTGTTTTTTGTGCCGTGACACAGATACTTTCTTTTTTCATCTTGTCTGTGCGGACGTGGACAAACCCGCAATTTTCGAGCTTGTGTTTAATCTCTTCGGCGGTATATACGGACATCCCTTCGATGCGGTCGGTCCAAGTCGTGTTGTGGGGGTCGCTGGCTTCGCAGGCAATCAGGAAAATGCCTCCCGGTTTCAGAATGCGAAGTATTTCGCGGAAAGCCTTGTCCGGATCTTCCCAAAAATATAAGGTTTCAAAGGCCGTGGCGACATCGAATGTGTCTCCCTTAAAAGGCAGGTCCGAGGCCGTACCTTGGAGGATGAAACAACGTTCATCCAGAAAAGCCTTGTTTTTTTGCCGGGCGAAAGCCACGCTTTCCGGAGAAATGTCCACGCCGTAAACTTGTCCTTGCGGGCATCTTTTCAGCATGTGGGCGATGTTGGCTCCTCCTCCGCAGCCGATGTCGAGCACTTTCCAATCGGGGTGCCAGTCCAAATGTGTAAACGCCCATGCCGCCAACGGAGCATGGCCTGTGTTCATGCTCCTTAGAATCATCCGTCCCCAGAAGCCTTGAGGCTTACGGGTGTTTTGCAGGATGCGGTTGATGAAATTCTTTTTCATTGTATGATGGATTGATTATAATACGTAATACGTTGACGTGTAAAAGCTTACTTGATTCTGTATCCCAATAAGGAACTGAACTTGCAACTGAAACGCGGAAAACGGGCGAAAAGACGCATGACGGTTCCCCAGCGTTCGGTGAAAAATTTCTGGTAGCAGGCTTGTTCTATCAGTTCCAGTGCGGGCACCCAGCCCTCTACTTCGTGCCCGTCGCTGATGCCGGAACGGATTTCGGCTGCCGATTTCCGCAAGGAGTCCGGTTTTGCTCCGGATTTTACCATCATCTTACCACAAACGTCAAACCATAATTCGCCGCCGCTGAAGCGTTCGGCGATATGCTTCAAAACCGTTTTTACCTGTTCCTCGTAGAAATACATCAGCACGCCTTCCACCACGAAGATGAATTGCCCCTCGGGGTGTTGTATCTTCAGTGCGTCCATCCATCCGGTTTCAAGGAGCGATGCCGCGATGTAACGGTCTTCGCCGGTTTCCGGAATCAGTTTTCGGCGTAAGTCGATGACTTCCGGCAAGTCCAGTTCGTAGAAGACGGCTGCTTGGTCGTTGCCGATACGTTGGTAGCGTGTATCCAGACCACACCCGACATTGACCACGACAGGGTGGGGGTGGTTTGGGATGAAACGCCGGATGGCATCGTCGAAGTACTTGCCGCGTACGACACATCCTACTTCACTCATTTTGGCTCCGTCGAATTGGGAATAGTCATATTCGATGCTGTCCACCAGCTGTTCTGCCATCGTGTCTTTCAATATGGCATCTCCTTTTCTCCGGCTTTCCTTGGCCCGCATGTAGAGCGGAATCAGCAGCGTTTCGGCCACTACATTTTTAAATTCATACTTTTGTTTCATAATCTTATTTTTATTAACGGTCAGACTTTCGTGGGAAGCAGTTCAAAAACGAACGCTATTCCGATTTGTTCAAAAAAAGAGGGAACTTATATTTTCATAAGTTCCCTCCATCCGGCCACCTCGATGGTCATATATTCGGTGACGACCTTTTCTATCTCGTCCGGCTTGACCCGCCGCATGAGAAGTTCTTCAAACAAGGCAAACATCCACACCGTATGCATACGTATGGAAAAGTCCGAAATGTCGGTCTCCAGTTGCGGATGCTTATGTTTCATGAGTGTGAAATATTCTTTGACCAGCACCGTCGACTTCCGTGCAAACTCTTCTTTGTAGTTTTCCAAGGAAGAGCCCTGCGAGCGGAAAAGCAACAGCAGCAGCAAGTCGCGATGCCGATGGATGAACGAGGTGTATTCGTCCACCATGTGTTTGAAGTAATCCCTGTCGCACATGGACATGATGTCGGTTCCGCGCCGCCCGTGATGCTCGTCCAGCATATTCTCGAAAGTGCGCACGGCCGGAGCCACGATTTGGACAAAGATGTCGTCCTTGCAAGAAAAGTAATTGTATATATTGCTCAATCCTACCCCCGATTTGTGCGCGATTTCCCGCATCGGCACTTTCAGGTAGCCTTTTTCCAGAAACAAGGTGGCCGCCGATTGCAGGATGTCGCTTTTGATATGGTCTTTTACCGTTTGCATAGGCATGTCTGTTTGTCGTACAAAATTAGGATGGATTGTCAGCCGGTGCAATACCTAAAAAAGACGATTTTGACATCGGTCTCCCCCCGGGGGATGCCGTACTGGCCGTGAAAGGAGCTAATTTCCTGTCGAATGGTGATTTAACCGATATTTTTTTGTACTTTTGTTTCCGCAAAGCGGAGTTGAATGTCCCTGTTTGATTTTATTTATGTCCTTGTAAAATGATGAATACGATACTGATTATAGATGATGAGCCGATTATACGCAAACTGTTGGCGCGCATGATGGAGTTGGAAGGCTATGAGGTGTACCAGGCTGCCGACCGCATGTCGGGCATGAAGCTGCTCACGGCCAAAACGCCGCAACTGGTATTGTGCGATGTGTTTCTGCCCGATGGCAACGGGGTGGAGATGGTAAAGGAGATAAAAGAACTGCAACCCGAAACAGAGGTCATCCTCCTGACGGCTCACGGGAATATCCCGGACGGGGTACAGGCTATCAAAAACGGCGCATTCGATTACATTACCAAGGGGGATGACAACAATAAGATCATACCGATAATCAGCCGTGCCATGGAGAAAATCAACAGACGGCCGGTGCAGCCTTCGGGAAGTGCTGTCGTGCCGGTCCGTGAATCGGCCTTCGATACCGTCTTGGGACATTCGCGAGGTTTACAGCAAGTGATACGGTTGGCTCGTAAAGTGGCCGTGACGGATGTGCCGGTGTTGCTTACGGGCGAAACGGGGACGGGTAAAGAGGTGTTCGCGCAGGCCATTCATCACGGGAGCGTGCGTGCCAAGCAGCCGTTCGTGGCCATCAACTGTTCCGCTTTCAGCAAAGAATTGTTGGAAAGCGAGATATTCGGTCACAAGGCCGGGGCTTTCACCGGGGCTTTGAAGGACAAGAAAGGACTGTTTGAAGAGGCCAACCACGGCACGATATTTCTGGACGAGGTTGGGGAGATGGCGTACGGTTTGCAAGCCAAACTCTTGCGTGTGCTCGAAACAGGGGAATATATAAAGGTGGGGGATACGAAACCCACGAAAATAGACGTGCGTATCGTGTCGGCCACCAACCGCAACCTGAAAGAAGAAATAGCAAATAGCAATTTCCGGGAAGATTTGTATTTCCGTTTGTCCGTTTTCCATCTCCATTTGCCGCCCTTGCGCGAGCGTAGGGAGGATATACCGGAGTTGGCCACAGCTTTCCTAAAACTATTTTCTGCCAAGATGGGGAAACAAGTCAAGGGCTTTGATGCAGCCTGTCAGGATTGGATGCAGTCGTATGCCTGGCCGGGAAACGTGCGTGAGTTGCGTAACGTGATAGAGCGTGCGTTGATTATCTGCGACGACTATATCACGTTGGATGACATGCCTCTTGATTTCCGGTCGTCCACTTTATCCGGATCGGCTGCCGACGGTGACGATTTTGAACTGGCAGAGGCGGAGCATCGCCATATCCAACGTGTATTGCAGTACACGAAAGGAAATAAGGCTGAGGCGGCCCGTCTCCTGAAAATAGGATTGACCACTCTCTATCGGAAGATAGAAGAGTACGGTATTAATATCTAAGAGGCTTCACGCCTCTTTTTTTGTCTTATTTCTTTATTGTTGATGTGACGGCACTTCGTACCTGTCGGAATATTCGTTTTCATGTCATGCGATATAGAGTTTAAAATGTTTTATATCAGCGAATTAAAGACTTCTCTGCAAATGTAAGATTTAGGATGGAAATCTTGTAAAATCAATCACCGCAGAACTGAAAATCATTCTCAAGAGATTGATTTTTCGTTCTCCTGAGAATGATTTTCAGTTCTGCGCAAGGTGATTTACGAATCAAAAGACGGTGCCAAACTATAAGAACTTTTTATCATTCCTTGGGTCTGGCAGCCGTCTTTGGGCTTAGTTCTACAGATTATATTGAGATGGGTCAGATGCTCATGGCACTATAAGCTTCGCGGAAGCGCGGAGCGACGTTTCTTTTCATGAAATCTTGTCCGGCGAAATTGTCCATCAAGATGGCCTGTGCTTTTTCGCCCATGTCTTTGCTCACGACAACAGACACGCTGTTGTTGTCGCTTCCGTATGAAATCATCAGGATGGGGATGTCTTTAAGCAGGTCGATGACTTTGACTTCCACGTTTTCCTTTTCCTGGTCGAACTGGCCGATGATATGGATGACGGAAATGTCTTTTTCCACACTGACGGAAGCGAATTGGGACAGTTGGTTTTCCATTTGGTGGAAAGTCTCGGAACTCAGTTCCACGGCCATGGAGATATTGACACTGGAAGAGGAAATGAGGTGTATAGGAGTCTTGAAGTCCCCACAGACGGCCATCACTTTGGTCAGGAATTGGAACGGCATGAGGTTTCCTGATGAATGGATCTGTAAATAATCTGCATTTTTCCGTGTAACAACTGCTTTAATCTGGTTCATGGTTGATGTTTTTGTAATAGTGATTGTTTGTTTATTGGGATTATAATAATTGGATATACGTAGGTTGATTCCGTGTTGTCCGGCTAAATCCAGACAAGCTTTCGGAACGAGGTTGAAACCGGCATTGATGATGCTTTTGGCTTCGTTATATGTGATGGTATAGTCTTTGAACTGACTGCATACGTCTTCGTCGGGTGAAGCCGAAGACATTTGTTTCGTGGTATAAAATGTAAGTTCCTCGGCATGGAACAAGGTCGCGATGTGGGTCGCATAAAGCGTACGGAGCTTTGCGGGCATCAATATCGTCTCTTCGAGGCCGTTCTTGCAGATACGAGCCGGGAGAATGCTGACGGTTGCGTCTTGGTCCTGTATGAGTGTCCGGAGGCATTCGGCACTTTTTTCGGTATCTATCTTTGAATTGCTACCGATACAAACGAAAAGTGAAGGGTCTAAGAGGGACACATTCACTTTCAGGTGTTTAAAGTAAGAATAGATGATGAGACCTGAAAGACGTTCGGTGAAAGAGAGAAGCTCTTTGTCCTTAATTTGGTTTAACGGACGGTTGACGAACGAATGGAGGGTTTGGAAAAGGTTTTCTATGACTGAGCTTGTGGCAGGGCAGCTTTCGGGGGCATCTGCAAGCCGCGAAATAAACTCGGCTGTTTTTGTTTTCAGCCCGTCAATCAGGGACGGGATTTTTCCCAAGTCGAAATTATACAGGGAAATGGCGATGTCTTGCATCTGGTCTTTAATCCATGGGAAAGACGGAGGGATGAGAACCACTTGCTCCCCTAAAGGGACGTACGACGGTATTTGCCGGACATCTTCAATGGATGTGATAGTTTCAAAACTATAAATTTTCATATTTTTCTGTTTATTAAATTCCTCTTTAGTCTTTATTCTTCTTTTTCTTTCTCAAATTGGAAGTGGTTTTTCCAAAATGAAAGGGTGGGCGCATTCGCGGAATGTATTCAACCTTTTGTAAATCAGTTCTTTTTTATTTTTTCATGCTCTTTCGTTTGATAACCTTTATTTCATATACATATATGATACCACCGTGCCGGAACGGAGTGAGGTGGCAAGTGGGGGCGGACGATGGTATCGGGGGGGGAGCGGTAGGGGAGGGGAAAGCATGCTGTTTGGGGGCAACTCCATATATATAATAAGGTATAGGAAAATAAGGCTTTCACGTGTTTTTTTCAAATCGGGGGTGCTCTTTTTCAAAATGGAAGTCGTTTTACCTCTTGCGGAAAGCCTTGGCGGGATGCTATATGGTTGTAAAACAGTAGGGTAAAGCATAAAACATGTTTTTTGGCATGGTTTTGGTCTAATAGGAATGCGATAAGTTAAAGTATTAATTAAAAAACAAAAGGATTATGGAATTATTTTCATTTGGGTTTCTGGCCTGCTTGGTAAGCGGCTTCCTCTGTTTCTGGTTGTTCTGGAAATGTGTGGATTGGTTTGAGAAGATTTAATTTTTAAAAAGTAGGTATTATGTACACAGCGTTATTTATTGTCAGTGTAGTGATGTTCGGCTATTTGATGTATGTGCTCGTCAAGCCGGAAAAGTTCTAAAAAACATTTTTTTGATTTAGCAGTATTATGAATACAGAAATTTTAGGTGTAGTTGCACAGATTGTATTGTTGGTGGTATTGAGCTATCCGCTCGGAAAGTATATCGCTAACGTATATAAAGGTAAAAAGACGTGCTTGGATTTCATGAAGCCGATTGAAACGGCTATTTATCGTTTCTCCGGTATCAATCCCGAAGAGGAAATGAATTGGAAACAATTCTTGCGTGCATTGTTAATCGTGAACCTGTTCTGGTTTATTTGGGGTATGCTTTTATTGGTACTTCAGGGGTATCTCCCGTTAAACCCGGATGGAAATGCCGGGCAGACAGCCCATCAGGCATTCAATACTTGTATTTCGTTCATGGTGAACTGTAACGAGCAGCACTATAGCGGTGAAACAGGTTTGACTTATTTGACTCAGTTGTTCGTCATCATGTTGTTCCAGTTCGTGACCGCAGGTACGGGTATGGCTGCCATGGCGGGTATCATGAAGGCATTGGGAGAAAAGACCACGAAGACTATCGGTAACTTCTGGAAATATTTGGTATTGAGTTGTACACGTATCTTGTTCCCTCTTTCCTTGATCGTAGGTTTTATTTTGATTACTCAGGGAACCCCGATGGGCTTTGACGGAAAGATGGAAATTACCACAATGGAAGGTAATACACAGAATGTTTCACAAGGTCCTACGGCAGCTATCGTGCCTATCAAACAATTGGGTACGAACGGTGGTGGTTACTTCGGTTGTAACTCTTCTCATCCATTGGAAAACCCGACTTATTTGTCCAACATGACGGAATGTTGGTCCATCCTGATTCTTCCGATGGCTATGGCTTTTGCGTTCGGTTTCTATATCAAGCGTAAAAAACTGGGTTATTCCATTTATGGCGTAATGTTGTTCGCTTTCTTGGTAGGCGTATGTATCAACGTATATCAGGAGATGAACGGTAACCCGCGTATCGATGCCATGGGTATCGCTCAGGACAATGGTGCCATGGAAGGTAAGGAAGTGCGTCTGGGTGCAGGTGCCACGGCTTTGTGGAGCATCGTTACCACGGTAACTTCTAACGGGTCTGTAAACGGTATGCATGACTCAACCATGCCTATTTCCGGTTTGATGGAGATGCTGAACATGCAGATCAATACATGGTTCGGTGGTGTCGGTGTAGGATGGATGAACTACTTCACCTTTATTATCATCGCAGTGTTCATCAGTGGTCTGATGGTCGGCCGTACGCCGGAATTCCTTTGCCACAAGGTCGAGGCACGTGAAATGAAGGTGGCTTCCATCGTGGCATTGCTTCATCCTTTCGTTATCCTTGTGGGTACGGCGTTAGCAGCTTACTTGTATGTACATGCTCCGGCTTTCGTGGAGAATGAAGGAGGATGGTTGAACAACCCGGGCTTCCACGGCTTGAGTGAGATGTTGTATGAGTTCACCTCAGTGGCTGCAAACAACGGTTCCGGTTTTGAAGGATTGGGTGATAACACTTGGTTTTGGAACTATTCTTGCGGTATCGTTTTGATTCTGAGCCGTTTCATTCCTATTGTAGGACAGGTGGCCATTGCCGGTCTGTTGGCAAGCAAGAAATATATCCCTGAAAGCGCAGGTACGTTGAAGACTGATACCGTTACATTCAGCGTGATGACTTTCGCTGTAATCTTCATCGTGGCAGCCTTGTCATTCTTCCCGGTTCACGCATTGAGTACGATTGCAGAACATTTCAGTTTATAAAAGATTATTTAAGGATAAGATAAAGTATGAAAACTAACAATAATACTTCCCTCTTCCAAAGGGATCAGGTAATGGAAAGCTTGAAACAGTCTTTTGTCAAGCTGAATCCCAAGATAATGGTGAAGAACCCGGTCATGTTCACCGTAGAGATTTCTACTCTGATCATGTTCATCGTGACCATCTTCTCGGCTACGAACGATTCTCAGGGCTCCTTTGCATACAACCTTTTGGTCTTCATCATCCTGTTGGTGACTTTGCTGTTCGCCAATTTCGCAGAGGCAATTGCCGAAGCCCGCGGTAAGGCTCAGGCCGACAGCTTGCGCAAGACCCGCGAAGAGACTCCGGCCAAGTTGAACGTGAACGGCCAAATCAAGACCGTGAGCAGTTCACAGTTGAAGAAAGGCGACGTGTTTGAATGCGAGGCAGGCGACGTGATTCCGGCCGACGGTGAAATCATCGAAGGTTTGGCTTCTATCGACGAGAGTGCCATCACCGGTGAATCTGCTCCGGTAATCCGTGAGGCAGGCGGTGATAAGAGTTCCGTTACCGGTGGTACGAAAGTACTTTCCGACCATATCAAAGTCGTTGTGACCAGTCAGCCGGGCGAGAGTTTCTTGGACAAGATGATTGCTTTGGTGGAAGGTGCAAGCCGTCAGAAGACTCCGAATGAAATCGCCCTGACGATATTGTTGGCCGTGTTCACTCTGGTATTCTTGATTGTCTGCATTACCTTGAAACCCTTTGCCGACTATTCCAATACGGTGATTACCATTGCAGCTTTCTGTTCTTTGTTCGTTTGCCTGATTCCTACGACCATCGGCGGTTTGCTTTCTGCCATCGGTATTGCCGGAATGGACCGTGCTTTGCGTGCCAACGTGATTACCAAATCCGGTAAGGCTGTGGAGACGGCCGGTGACATTGACACTTTGCTGTTGGACAAGACCGGTACGATTACAATCGGTAACCGTAAGGCTACGGAATTCTATCCGGTTGCCGGCATGGATAAGCATGCGTTTATCGAAGCTTGTTTGATGTCTTCCGTATCGGATGATACGCCGGAAGGTAAGTCAATCATTGAATTGGGACGTGAAATGGGCGTACGTATGCGTACCCTGAACACCGAAGGCGCACACATGATTAAGTTTACGGCCGAGACGAAGTGCTCCGGTATCAACTTGAAAGACGGTACAGAAATCCGCAAGGGTGCTTTCGACGCTATCCGTCGTATCGCCATGGAAGCCGGTAACAAGTTCCCGAAGGATACGGAAGATGTTATCCAGGCAATTTCTGCAAACGGTGGTACTCCCTTGGTGGTTTGCATCGACAAGAAGGTTGCCGGTGTCATCGAATTGCAAGACGTCATCAAACCGGGTATCGAAGAACGTTTCGAGCGTTTGCGCAAGATGGGTGTGAAGACGGTAATGGTAACCGGTGACAACCCGTTGACCGCTAAATATATAGCTGAGAAAGCCGGTGTGGACGACTTCATTGCTGAAGCCAAACCGGAAGACAAGATGAATTACATCAAGAAAGAACAGGCAGCCGGTAAGTTGGTGGCTATGATGGGTGACGGTACGAACGATGCTCCGGCATTGGCACAAGCCAACGTGGGTGTGGCCATGAACAGCGGTACTCAGGCTGCCAAGGAAGCCGGTAACATGGTCGACTTGGACAACGATCCGACCAAATTGATTGAAATCGTGGAAATCGGTAAGCAGCTGTTGATGACTCGTGGTACGTTGACGACATTCTCTATTGCCAACGACGTGGCCAAGTACTTTGCCATCATCCCGGCATTGTTCATGTTGACGATTCCTCAATTGGCTCCGTTGAACATCATGGGCTTGCACAGTCCTGAAAGTGCAATCCTTTCGGCTATCATCTTCAACGCCATCATCATTCCTATCCTGATTCCGTTGGCTTTGCGTGGTGTGGCTTACAAACCTATAGGTGCCAGTGCGCTGTTGCGTCGCAACTTGTTGATTTACGGTGTAGGCGGTCTTATCGCTCCGTTTGTCGGCATTAAGTTGATAGATTTATTCGTAGGATTATTCTTTTAATCAATAAACAGACAAAACAATGAAGAACTTTATAAAATCATTTCGTATAACGATAGCGTTCTGCATCTTCTTTTCGGTATTTTACATACTGGTATTGTGGATATTCGCACAGTTTGCAGGCCGCGGCGAGAATGGCAATGCAGAGACTGTGACCTTGAACGGTAAGGTCGTAGGTGCTGCGAATGTAGGACAGATGTTTACATCAGACGTTTACTTCTGGGGACGTCCTTCAAGTGCTGGTGACGGTTACGATGCTACAAGTTCTGCCGGTTCCAACAAAGGTCCTACCAACGAGGAATATTTGGCAGAGGTGGAGGCCCGTGTGGATTCCTTCCTTGTACACCATCCTTATTTGAGCCGTGAAGACGTTCCAGCTGAAATGGTAACGGCCAGCGGTTCCGGTTTGGATCCCAATATCACTCCGGCTTGTGCATACGTACAGGTAAAACGTGTAGCCGAAGCTCGTGGCATGAGTGAAGACGAAGTGAAAGCCATAGTAGACCAAGCTGTGGAAAAGCCTCTGTTAGGTATGTTCGGAACGGCGAAGGTAAATGTACTGAAATTGAATGTGGCTTTAGACGAAGCAAATAAATAATAACAGTAGACAAGGAGTGCCGTCGTTGATGAAGTCTGGATATGGAAAAAACACATTCGGTTAGCTTTGTCGGCGGAAGGAATAAACTGCTTCTCTCGTACTACCTTTGCCATGGCGACAGAGTCTGGAGGTTTTGGAGATATTCCCGTGCTTCATGGATGATGGCATTCTTTAAAAAAACAAGTGAAAAGTAAAACGACACAACACAACACTTTAATTAATTTATGAATATGAAAAGTTTTAAAAAAGTAGGATTGGTTTTAGGTGCAGCACTGTTAGTACCCGGCATGGCAAACGCAGGTGATTTTGTTGTCAGCGGAAAGGCTGATTTCGTAAGCGATTATATCTGGCGCGGTTTGGATCAAAACTCAGGATTCTCTATCCAACCCTCTTTGACGTTAAGCTACAAAGGCTTGAGCCTTAACGCATGGGGAAGCCAGACGCTTTCTAAATGGGGCGTGAATGACAATGGTGGCGGTGTAAAAGAATTTGATATCAACTTGTCATACGCCATCAAAGGTTTTTCCGTAACCGTATCGGATTACTGGTGGAGCGGAACCGACATGCCTTATGGTTACTATGAGGATGCCCATTATTTTGAAGGAACCTTGGCTTATAACTTCGGTGAGGCTTTCGATAAATTTGCATTGAACATTTCATGGAGTACGATGTTTGCCGGTGGAGATAAGTTCGTGTTGGGTGAAGATCCTACGGACAACAACAAGTTCTCTACTTATGTCAACCTTTCTTATCCAGTTTCATTACCGGCCGACATAACATTAACCCCGGCCTTAGGATTCACTCCTTGGAAGGGTATGTACAACGACAAAGCCGGTGTGACGGATGTTTCCATCAAAGCAAGTAAAGATATCCAAGTAACGGATAAATTTGCAATACCTGTCTTCGTACAGGCTCTTGTTGCCCCGGTCCATGACAGAACCTACCTTTTGGCTGGTTTTAGCTTGGGCTTCTGATTCTATTCGTAGTTTTCTCAGGGTTCCTCACGGAGCCCTGAGTTTTCTCTCTTATATATAAAGGCAAGTATGGACATTGACCTTTTTTTTTGTTTGGATATTACCTGACGCGTTATTGCCAGGTTTTATGGTGAATAGTCGTATTTAGGAATTTATTTGAAGATGAAATTATATATCGTTGCAAACAGATTGCCCGTAAAGGCTGTGCCTCGGCAAGACAGCTATACTTTCGTACGTAGTGAAGGAGGTTTGGCAACGGGACTCGACTCCTTGCAGATTTCCATGGAGAAACATTGGATCGGTTGGCCGGGAGTTTGTGTCGATAATGTCCGTCAGCAGATGGAAATCCGGCAGCATCTGGAGACGATGGATTTTCATCCGATATTTTTGTCGGAAGAACAGTATCATGATTACTACGAAGGATACAGCAATAGTACCATTTGGCCTTTGTGCCATTATTTCTTTTCCCATACTACGGTACGGAAAGAGTATTGGGAGTCTTACCAGAAAGTGAATGCTCTGTTTTGCGAAGAGATTTGCAAGCAAGTGGGTTCCGGCGATTGGGTTTGGATACAGGATTATCAGCTTATGCTTCTTCCAGGCATGTTACGGAAGCGGATGCCCAATCTTCACATCGGATATTTCCATCACATTCCGTTTCCCTCATACGAATTATTCCGTATATTGCCCGAACGGGCGGAATTGTTGAACGGTCTGATGGGAGCGGATTTTATAGGTTTTCATACACACGACTATATGCGCTATTTCATCAATGCTGTAGAGCGTGTATTACATATTAAGTTCGATTTGGACGAAGCCCAGACGGACAGCCGCATCGTGCGTGTAAACGCACTACCGATGGGCATAAACTATGAATTGTACAATCATTCGTCTGCCACGCCGAAAGTGTGGAGCGAGATAGAGAAAAAACGTATTCTTTTCCGCAACCACAAGTTGTTGCTGTCCGTAGACCGTTTGGATTATAGCAAAGGCATCCTGCATCGTTTGCAAGGGTTTGAGGCTTTTCTTGAACGTCATCCGGAGTACCAAGGAAAGGTGACGTTGGCCATGGTCATTGTGCCTTCGCGTGACCATGTGGAAAGCTATGCTGGGCTGAAAACAAAGATAGACGAGACCATAGGGCGGATTAACGGGCGTTATTCAGACATCAACTGGACGCCGGTTTGTTATTTCTATCATGGTTTTTCTTTTGAAGAACTTACGGCCATGTATTTCGTGGCAGACGTGGCCTTGGTAACCCCGTTGCGGGACGGAATGAACCTTGTGGCTAAAGAATATGTCGCCACGAAAGTCAACAATCCGGGGGTGCTGGTATTGAGTGAGATGGCGGGTGCTGCCGTGGAATTGGCCGATGCCATTCAGATAAATCCCAATGATACGGACCAGATTGCGGATGCCATTTTTACGGCGTTGCAAATGCCATACGAGGAGCAAGCAAGACGTATCAGCAAGATGCAGGCCATACTTTCCGTCCAGACCGTCAACAAATGGGCGGCCGACTTCATGGAAGAATGGAAAAACGTGGTAGACAAAAACCAATACCTGTCGGGGAAGTTACTTTCCACGAATTTGTTGAAACAGATAAAGGCTTTGTATACTCAGGCTCGGAGCCGTCTCATTTTGTTGGATTATGACGGGACGTTGGTGGGGTTCCAAAAGCGTCCGGAAGATGCCGTACCGACCCCTGAGGTAATACGAGTACTTAAGGACTTGACCTCCGATCCGGCCAATCATGTGGTTATCAACAGCGGTCGCGACCACCAGACATTAGAGAAGTGGTTAGGCGTTCTGCCGGTTTCTTTTGCTGCGGAACACGGGGCCTATTATAAAGAGAACGGAGAATGGCATCAGACCAGTTACAAACCGGAATGGAGCCAAAGTATCCTGTCTATTCTGAACATGTTTGTGCATAAGACCCCGAAATCGCGTTTGGAAATAAAGGAGACGGCTTTGGCTTGGCATTACCGGGCGGTAGATTCCTGGTTGGGTGAACTGAGGGCACGCCAGTTGGTTCGGGCATTGGTATCCATTTGTTTGCAACATCGCCTGCAAATCTTGCAGGGGAACAAGGTGGTAGAAATCAAGCAGTCTAACTGTACGAAGGGTTCCGAAGTAAAACGATTGTTGCGTAAGGCGCATTATGATTTCATATTGGCTATGGGAGATGACACGACGGACAATGACATGTTTCGTGCCTTGCCGGATAGTGCCGTTACGGTGAAAATCGGAACGGTGTCGGAAGATGCCCGTTATAACCTGAAATCCCAAACGGATGCTTTGCCGATGTTGCAGGCTTTGGCCACGGGGGCACCTCTTCGTATCTCCTCGAATGGGAAACAAGGCCGTCGGGATTTAGGTGTGGTTTTACATTGGATGAAAAAACTGATTAAACGAAAATAGACATATCATGCAAAATTTGAACTACGGCGTAATCGGGAATTGCTCGACCGCCGCCCTCATATCGGAAAAAGGGGCTATTGAATGGCTGTGTTTTCCGGAATTTGATTCTCCTTCCGTATTTGCGGCCATATTGGACAGGCAAAAAGGGGGGCATTTTGGTTTTAAGGTGACTTCGGATTATAAGGTTACACAATCGTACGTGCCTCATACCAACATCCTGTCTACACATTTTGAGTCGGAAGAAGGAGCCTTCGACGTGGTGGATTTCATGCCTTGCTATCCTACCTCCGATGGAAAGGATTTCTACCGTCCGGCAGAGATTTACAGGTACATCCGTTGGGCGAAAGGCCGTCCCTGTATGAAGGTGGATTATCGTCCGGCTCCCAACTGTGCGAGGGGAAAGACCATTTATAACGTGACCTCTCAATACGTCGAAACTTATTCGTCGTTGGAGAATAAGGATCGGCAATATTTATATTCGTCGTTGGACTTGAAGAAAGTCGTGAACCATGATGAAATCACCTTGGAAAAGGATGAGTTTTTTCTGTTTTCTTTCAATGAGAAGGTCATTCCGGTGGATATAGAACGGGAGAAACTGGAATATTGCCGCACTTTGGTGTATTGGCTGAATTGGACAGACCATGCCAAACGTTACACAAGGTATAACGAGGTAATCGAACGAAGCATGCTTGTATTGAAGCTCATGACCTACCGCAATGGGGCGGTGATGGCTGCCGTGACCACCAGCCTGCCGGAGACTGTAGGGGAGGTGAGAAATTGGGATTACCGTTTCTGTTGGCTGCGTGATGCTTCCATGGCCATCGAGACCTTGTTCAATATCGGCCATGTCAATTCAGCCCGTCGTTTCATGAAGTTCATCCAGTCTACTTTTATCACGACGCATAACTACCAAATCATGTATGGCATTCGTGGCGAAAGGGAACTGACGGAACTGACACTCGACCATTTGGCCGGTTACAAAGATTCGAAACCAGTGCGCATAGGCAACGATGCTTATCATCAGCGGCAGAATGACTCTTTCGGTTATCTGATGGACTTGATTTACCAGTACTATTGTCTGATGCCCGGGACCTTGGATGAAGTGGAAGACATGTGGGAGATGGTGAAGTGTATCGCCTTGACGGTTTGTGAGAATTGGCGCAAGCCGGATAAAGGTATTTGGGAAATCCGGGGCGAAGCGCAGCAGTTCGTGTCTTCCAAAGTCATGTGTTGGGTGGCATTGGACCGTGCAGCCAAGATTGCCGTGTTGCTGAACAAACATGGTTATGGAGAGCAGTGGGATGCCGAAGCTGCGTTGGTCAAGGAGGAAGTCTTCACATACGGGTGGAAAGAGGAACTGCAAAGCTTCTCCCAATGTTATGAAAACCAGGCATTGGATTCTTCCTTGTTGTTGATGGAACCATACGGTTTCATCAGTGCGGACGATGTACGTTACCATAAGACGGTACGGGCCGTGAAAGAAGCATTGATGCACAAGGGATTAATGTATCGTTATAACAGTAAAGACGATTTCGGTTTGCCGTCTTCTGCCTTTACGATTTGCACTTTCTGGTTGATTCGGGCTTTGTATGTCATCGGGCAGCGTGAGGAAGCCCGGTGTTTGTTCGAAGAAGTGTTAACCTATGGTAATCATTTGGGATTGTTCAGTGAAGATATTAACTTTGACACGAAAGAACTGTTAGGAAACTTCCCGCAGGCATATTCCCATTTGGCTTTGGTGAATACGGCCATTTTACTTTCACGAGAGAGTAAACAGTTGAAGCTTAAATAATAAAAGTATATGGAAGAAAACGAAAACGGTAACGCACAGCGCTTTCTGGAATTGATTCGTCGTTCCCGGCGGGGTAAGTTCAAGATTTACATCGGAATGATAGCCGGTGTGGGCAAGACTTACAGGATGTTGTCGGAGGCGCATGACTTGTTGAAGAACGGAATAGATGTGCAAATCGGTTACGTGGAGACCCATGGTCGTCCCGGAACGGTGGCCATGCTCGAAGGTTTGCCCGTGATTCCCCGCAAGAAAGTCTTTTATAAAGGAAAGGAAATCGAGGAGATGGATTTGGAGACCATCCTGCAAGCCCATCCCGAATTGGTCATCGTTGATGAGTTGGCGCATACGAATGTGGAGGGTTCCCGTAACACGAAGCGTTGGGAAGACGTGATGGAACTGTTGGATGCCGGCATCAATGTGGTTTCGGCTCTGAACATCCAACATATCGAAAGTTTGAGCGAGGACGTGAAGAGCATTACGGGAATCAATGTGGCGGAGAGGGTGCCCGACAAAGTATTGCAGGAGGCCGATGAGGTGGTGAACATCGACCTGACGGCCGAAGACTTGATAACGCGCCTGAAAGCCGGGAATATTTATAAAAAGGAGAAAATACAGACCGCCCTCAATAATTTCTTTAAGACAGAGAATATCCTTCAGTTGCGTGAGTTGGCTTTGAAAGAAGTGGCTTTCAGGGTGGAACGCAAGGTGGAAAGCGAGGTGACGCCTTTGGCACCGGCCCAGACGAGGCGTGAGAAAATCTTAGCTTGCGTGAGCAGCAATGAGCATACGCCGAGGCATATCATACGGAAGGCATACCGGCTGTCCACGCGTTACAGCACTTCCTTTATCGCCTTGCACGTGCAGACTCCCAAGGAAAGTCCGGACCGCATCAAGCTTTCTTCCCAACGTTATTTGCTGAATTATTTCCAGTTGGTGACCGAGTTGGGTGGAAAGGTGGAACAGATGTCCTCACCGAATGTGACCGACGCTATCGTGCAGTTTTGCAAAGAGAATCAGGTGACGACCGTATGTATGGGGCGTCCTGCGTTTGAGATGCCGGAAATGTTTTTTAAAATCGGACGGTACAAGCGTTTCTTGCAACAGTTGTCCGAGATGCGGATTGACTTAATTATTGTAGCATAATAAATCTCATTTAAAGATATGAAATTCGATATGAACATTAAGACCAAACTCACCGTGTCGATCGGTGTCTTGGTGGCCATGATTGTTTTGTTGGTGTCTTTGTCGGTGACGAATTTGCAAATACTGACAGCAACCGAACCGGACAGCCCGGCAGCCGAGCCGGGAATGAACCGTGCATTGACATGGATTATGATTATCGGTGGCATTTGCATTTGCATCGGTTTGTGGATTCTGTTTAAAATTCCCAACTCCATCAATTCTCCCTTTAAAAGTTTAGTGAAAGGTATCCTTGAGATAGCCAACCATAATTATGATGCCAAGTTGGACCTGAGAGGAGACAAGGAATTGGAAGAGGTGTCGAAGAATTTCAATAGGATGGCCAAACGGTTGAAAGATTACCACAACAGCACGATTTCGGACCTCATGGCTTCCAAACGTTATCTGGAAACCATCATCAATTCCATCAATGAACCTATCGTCGGTCTGGACAATGAGCAAATTATACTCTTTATCAACAATGAAGCGTTGAACATACTGAATTTGAAACGTGAGGACGTCATCCGGAAGTCGGCTCAGGAAATAGCCATGCGCAACGACCTGTTGCGTCGTCTGATTTGCGGAATGTGGGAAGATAAGAAGAAGGAACAGGAGGCACCGAAGTCCAAACGCGAGTCGTTGAAGATTTACGCCGACAACAAGGAGAGCTATTTCCAGGTGAAATATATGGAGATTACGATGCGCGGCAACGACGGAGTGACGATGGAGAAGAGGGGAGATGTAATCATGTTGAAGAACGTGACGGAATTTCAAGAGCTGGACACGGCCAAAACGACTTTCATATCCACCGTATCGCATGAGCTGAAAACCCCGATTTCAGCCATTATGATGAGCCTGCAACTTCTGGAAGACAAGCGTGTGGGAGGACTGAACCCCGAACAGGAGGAACTTTCGAGAAGCATTAAAGAGAATAGTGAACGGCTGCTCAGCATCACGGGCGAGTTGCTCAACATGACGCAGGTGGAGAGTGGAAAACTGCAACTGAAACCGAAGATTACCAAGCCTATCGA
The DNA here is from genome assembly GCF_986071375.1 of Paraprevotella sp. Taxonomy (NCBI): domain Bacteria; kingdom Pseudomonadati; phylum Bacteroidota; class Bacteroidia; order Bacteroidales; family Prevotellaceae; genus Paraprevotella; species Paraprevotella sp. The sequence continues at coordinate 253,976 of NZ_CFQRNQ010000002.1, forward strand.
ATTGATTGACTATGCCATCAAGGCCAATCGCGTACAGGCTGAGAAATTCGGAATACAAGTGGAAGTGGACTATCCGGAGAAAATCGGGAAGCTCTTTGTCGACAGTGAGAAAATAGCCTGGGTGTTGACCAACCTGTTGAGCAATGCCGTCCGTTATTCGTCCGAGGCTGGTCGTGTGGTCATCGGGGCACGCCAACAGGATGACAACCATATTGCCATGTTTGTACAAGATTTCGGAAAGGGCATAGACCCGCGTTACCACGAAAGTATTTTCGAGCATTATTTCCGTGTGCCGGGAACGAAAGTGCAGGGAACCGGATTGGGTTTGTCCATTTCCCGGGACTTTGTGGAAGCCCACGGAGGAACACTTACGGTAGACAGCGAATTGGGAAAGGGCAGTGTCTTTACTATGGTTTTGCCTTGCTGAGGAAAGAATAATAGGAGTCGCATCCTTCTTTCAAAAAGCCGTATGATTTTGCAGCTTTTTGAAGGAAGGATGTTTTTTATTTATAAAGACAAAATGATTTTTTTTGTCCGAAAGACATAAGAATCAGGCTTTTTTTGTAAGTTTGCAATATACAAAACAAGGAGGGACAGTTTATGACTACAATGGAATTGAATGCGGAACTTTTCCGCCAGCTCAGTATTATTGCAGAGGACGAATCATTGATGCGGAAGGCCGTGAAAGCCGTTACGCGCCTCGCCAAACAGAAAGAGACGGAAGAAACAGAGTATATCGGCAAAGAGGAAATCCTGAAAGGGATTGATGCGGGGCTGAAAGAAGTGAAATTGACTCGAGAAGGTAAGTTGGCTCCGAAATTGGCAAGAGATTTTCTCAATGAATTATAAGATTATAGTAAAGCCATCATTTGAGTGGGAAGCCAAATGGTTGGCGAAGCATTATGCTTCGTTTAAGAAAGATTATGCTGCTTTGCTTGATGAGTTGGAACGAAATCCTACCGCCGGTACCGACTTGGGAGGAGGTTTGCGCAAAATCCGTATGCGTATCGCTTCTAAAGGTAAGGGAAAGAGCGGCGGGGCAAGGGTCATCACTTTCACGGTGGTAGTGGCCGTCGAAGAAACGGAAATCAACTTGCTTTATATTTACGACAAGGCGGAACGCGAATCTGTGTCGGCTCGTGAAATCGAGGCACTGCTTCGCAAAAACGGCTTGTAAGCCGTTTTTTTATAAGAACAACATCAGTACCACCTGACTGATTACCACACGCATGAACATACCCAACGGATAAACCGTGGCGTAACTGACGGAAGCGTCGTTGCCGGGAAAACTGTCGTTCACGTAATTCAAAGCCATGGGGTTGGCCATGCTGCCGCACAACATGCCGCAAGTGGAACCGAAATTCATCCCGCACATCCGCATGGCTACCACTGCCATCAGCAGCACCGGTACCACGGTGATAAGAAATCCGGAACCAATCCATATCGCTCCTTCCGGACGGACGACGGTCTCGAAGAAATGGGCACCCGCATCAATGCCAATACCGGCCAGATAGAGGGACAGCCCTATGCCGCGCAACATCAGGTTGGCACTGCGGGTCGTATAAATGCGCATGTGCAGGCGCGGGCCGAAACAGCCTACCAATATTCCCACGATAATAGGGCCGCCTGCCAACCCCATCTTTACCGGACTGCTGATACCCGGCATGCTGAGCGGCACGGAACCCAACATCAATCCCAGCACGATGCCGATGAAAATGGCGGCCAGATTGGGTTCGCGCAGTGTGGTGACGGAGTTGCCCAATATGCCGGCCACGCGCTTGATGGCCGTTTTTTCGCCCACCACCGTCAGCCGGTCGCCTAATTGCAGGATGAGGTCGGGAGTGGCCAGAATTTGTACGCCGCTACGCAACACGCGGCTGATGTTGATGTCGTAAGTGTTGCGCAGGTGCAATGAACCCAAACGCTTGCCGTTGATTTCAGCTTGGGTCACTACGATGTGTTCCGACACTAAGTTACGGTCTATGCTGTTCCAGTCTATATCTTCCTGATTCCAATCCCGGTTTTCCTGTTCACCGAAGAGCAGGGTCAGGGTCGGCATGTCTTTTTCCGTAGTTACGACCAGAATCCGGTCGTTTTCCAACAGTTCCGTGCTGCCGGTCGGGATGGTCACCTTCCCGTCCCTCCACAGGCGGGAGATGACGAATTTCGTATGGCTGTGTAGGGCCAAATCCTTGATGGTCTTATGGTAAATGCCCGGGTTATGCAGTTGGAATGCGGCAATGTACGGATGGTTGTGGTCTTCCGTCTCTTTTTCTTCCATGTCCGCCGGGCGGGCAAGTATTTTCCGGATGACCAGAATGGCAAGGATGACTCCCACGACACCGAGCGGATAAGCCACGGCCGCCCCTAAGGCTGCGCTGCTGGATGGCTCTCCCATCTGCTTCAAGGTCTGTTGGGCCGCCCCGAGTGCCGGTGTGTTGGTGGTGGCTCCGCACAGGACGCCCACCATGTCCGGCAAGGGAATAGACAGGCCATAGCTTAGGAGTACGGTCATGGCCGTTCCGATGAAGATTACACCGAGGCTCAACAGGTTCAGTTTGATTCCTCCGTGCAACAAGGAACTGAAGAAACCGGGACCTACCTGCAATCCTAAGGCATAGACGAAAAGCACGAGCCCGAAACTTTCGGCATAGTTGAGCATGTCGGCATCCAGTGAAATGCCGAGGTGCCCGGCCAGAATGCCAACGAAGAATACAAAAGTGACTCCCAAGGATATTCCCCACACGTGCATCTTGCCCAACCACAACCCGGCGGCCGTAACCAATGACAACACCACAATGGCCTGTATGGCGCTATGCTCGAAAAACAAACTGTCAATCCATTCCATGCTGCAAAGGTATCACTTTTTGGCCATATAAAGTGTAAGTAGATGGAAAATCAGGATTATTTACCATGAAAAAGTGCCGGAGGAACCGGAAAAATCAATCTGCGCCAAACGGAAAATCAATCTCAGGAGAATGAAAAATCAATCTCAGGCAACTGATTTTTCGTTTGGCGCAGATTGATTGGCTACATTGCTGAATGCTGTATAAGGTTGTCTAACAGTAAGTTATGAAAATACAGCCGACAAAATGGAGACCAAGCCATATTGTCTTTATTTTTTCAGTTCTTCACGTAGGCGATCCAGGGCTTCCGTGGCCGAGCCGTATTGGTCGAGTAGGGTGACGAACCGGCTACCGATGATGGCACCGGCGGCATGCTTTTGGGCAGATTCCAAAGTTTGCCGGTTGCTGATGCCGAAGCCGATCATGCGCGGATGGGTCAGTCCCATTTGGTTTACACGGTCGAAGTAGGCCTGTTTGGTGCGGTCGAACTCTTTTTGTGCACCGGTAGTGGCAGCCGACGATACCATGTAGATAAAACCGTCCGTGTGCCGGTCGATGAGGCGGATACGCTCTTCGCTGGTTTCCGGCGTGATGAGCATGATGATTTTCAGCCCGTGGCGGTCGGCTATGGGTTTGAATGTTTCCATATAGTCCCGGAAGGGGAGGTCGGGGATGATGACCCCGTCTATCCCGCAGTCTGCACAGCTTTGGCAGAAGGCTTCGAAACCATAATGGAAGATGGGGTTGAGGTATCCCATCAGTATCAGGGGGATTTCCACGTCTTGCCGGATGTCTTTCAGCTCCTCGAAGAGGCGGTGAAGGTTCATGCCGTTTCGCAGGGCTTTCGTGGCAGCGTCTTGGATGACGGGGCCGTCGGCCATCGGGTCGCTGAAGGGGATGCCGATTTCCAACATGTCTATGCCCCGTGCGGCCAATGTGCGGATGATGTCTGCCGTACTTCCGGCCGTCGGGTGTCCGGCACAGAAATACAGGGAAAGGATGTTCTGTTTCTTCTCGTTGAATAGTTTGTTGATTCTGTTCATGATATATTGTATTTTAGTTCTCTGATATATTTTGTCCACGTAAATCTTTGATGAAATCGGAAAGGCGGCCTACGTCTTTCTGGGCCGTGGCCGTTTCAAAACGTGAGTTTAAGTCCACGCCCGCCCATGCGGGGTGTGAAAAGCTGCGAAGACGGTCCGTACTGTCCGGGCCGATGCCCCCGCTCAGGAAGAAGGGCGTATGTCCGTGGTAGTTTTGCAGGACATTCCAGTCGAACGTCCGGCCGCTGCCGCCAGCCGTGGGGCAACGCGTGTCGAAAAGGAAAAAGTCGCAATCCGCTTCGTAATCTTCGGTACGCGGGAACGGTTCGTCGGGAGCCACGCCGAAGGCTTTGATGATTTGCGGGGAATGGCCGGATTTCAGCCCCTCTTCTTTTATGCTTCGGCAGAACTCCGGTGTCTCATGCCCGTGCAGTTGCACGAGGTCGAGGCGGAAGGTTTTTATCCGTTCCTGTATATACCCGATTTCCGGGTTGACGAAAACGCCTACGCGACGGCAAGTCTCCGGCAGATAATCGGGGAGGCGGCTTACGTGGCGGCGGGAGCCCTCCCAGCAGATGAACCCCATCATGTCCGGCGTGAGGGCTTCCACTTGGCGGATGTTGTCCGCGTCGCGCATGCCGCATACTTTAATTAGGAATGGTTTCATCGTTCTACGCTTTGAATGAATGTTTTCAAGGCCGCCCCGGGGACAGGTTGCCGCATGAAGGTTTCGCCCACCAGGAAACCGCGAAAACCGGCATCCCGCAACCGGCGGACTGTGTCCGGTTCTGAAATTCCGCTTTCCGACACCCAAAGGAGGTCGTCCGGCAAGAGAGAGGCGATACGGAAGGAATTTTCCACGTCTGTGTGGAACGTCCCGAGATGGCGGTTGTTCACGCCCAACATGTCCGGACGTTCGGCAAGGTAGTCCAATTCCTTTTCCGTGTGTATCTCCAACAGCACTTCCAGTCCTAAGTCATGGGCTTTCCGGGCCAAGCGTTCATAATCGGGGCGCGTTAGGGCTGCGGCAATCAGCAGCACGGCATCCGCTCCGGCTTGGCAGGCCTGGTAGAGTTGGTATTCATCAATGATGAACTCTTTGCGCAGGATGGGGGTGTCCGTCATCGGACGTGCTTGCCGTATGTAGTCCAGACAGCCGCCGAAATACTTCCCGTCGGTCAGTATGGAGAGGGCTGCGGCTCCGGCTGCGGTATATGCGGCCGGAATGACATCCGCCCGTCCTTCTTCTTTAATCCACCCTTTGGAAGGGGATTTCCGTTTGAATTCCGCGATGATGCCAGAACGCGAGGCTGCCAGGCTTTCGCGCATGGAGCGGTGCTTCCGTGCGTTGGTCATGCAGGCCGGTGCTTGGCCGTGGCAGGCCGTTCCGTTGCGGGCGTTTCCCAATCTGTCTTCTACGAGGGCGAAGAGCTGTTCGGGAGGCAACTCTGCTTTCTCCCGTTCCACTTCCTTGCGTTTGTATGCCAATATTTCTTCTAATATGTCTTTCATAAGTTTTTACTGTTAAGTTCCACGTATGTTTTCAGGCAAGTCAGGGCGCGCCCGCTTTCCAATGATTCGCGGGCTATGGCGAGGCATTCGTTGATGTCCTTGTCCCGTTCGATGACTTTGATGGCAAAGGCCGCATTGGCCAATACCACGTTTTTCCGGTTTTCCGTGCAGCGGTTTTCGAGTACGCTGTCGAAAATTTCCGCAGCCTCGTCCGGGGTTGCACCACCGTAGAGTTCTTCCGGGCGGACGGTCGGCAGGCCGAGGTCGGCAGGCCGGAAGATTTTCTCCATGGTGTTGGTTTTGACTTTGAAATTACCCGTCAGCGAGATTTCGTCATATCCGTCTATGCTGTTCACGATACCGTAACCGATACCCAACTTCTCATACACGCTGCTGTACAGCCGCATTTGGTTCAGGTTGGCCACACCTAATAATTGATAGGCCGGGCGGCAAGGATTGACCAACGGACCGAGAAGGTTGAAACAGGTCGGTATCTGAAGCATTTTGCGTACGGGGGCCACGGCTTTCATCCCGTGGGCGAACAGCGGGGCATGCAGGTAGGCAAAGTTGCAAGCCTCCATGCTGCGACGTAGTCGGTTGCTGTCGGCTGTGAACTGCACGCCATGATGCTCCATGACATTGCTCGCTCCCGAAGTCGAGGTGGCGGCGTAGTTGCCGTGTTTGGCTACTTTGTAACCGGCTCCTGCCACTACGAAACAGGCGCAGGTGGAAATGTTGAACGTGTTTTTGTTGTCACCGCCCGTCCCCACGATGTCAATGACCCGGTAAGGGGAGAAATCCACAGGTTGGCCGGTTTCTATAAGTCCGTCGCGCAGGCCGAGCACTTCGTCCACCTTGATGCCCCGCATAATCAGCCCGGTGAGCAAGGCGCTGATTTGCACGTTGTTGTATTCTCCGTCTGCAATATGACGGACAATCTGGCAGGTCTGTTCCCGGGTTAGAACCTCGCCGTTTGTAATTTTTGTGAGTATTTGTTTCATGTTTGTGATGTATTTAAGTTTTATTGGTTATGTAGTTTGCAGGGGGATGGGTATAAACATGGAGGCCTGCCGTAAGTACGACAGGCCTCCATGTTTTCACATTGGTATGTGGTTGCTGATACATATAAGGCTATCTCCTCACGACTTTTCGGGTCTTGAGTTGCGCCACCACCAATATGTATTTTTGTTTAAGAACATTGTCTGTTTGGTTTCTTGTTTTGTTTTATGGTTGCAAATATAAAGAGAATTTCTTTGTATGCAAACAAAATCACAGTTTTTTCGGATGAAAAGCTGAATTTTATGCGTGTGGAGCATTAGTCATTGGCTTTTTCTTTTTGTCCAGTTCCTAACTTTTCCTTCACGGTTCTCCAGAACATCCGGTCTATTTTCTCATTTTCCAAAGGGTTTCCTACTACCAACACCTCGTTGTTTTCGTCCAAAAGGAAAGTGTGCAGCATGGGGTTGGAGGGCAGTTGGGGGGTGGTCCGGTGGAAAACGCCTGTGGTGTCCATGTGCAATTCAGATGTTCGAGATGTTCAAAATGAGGGAGAAGCCGTACAAGCCGGCTTTTTCCTGTACGTGTTATTTCAAATGGAAAACGAACAATGCGGCATCGCACGAGTCCTTTTGTGGCTTCCACTTGTCATAGTCGGTAGTGAGTATGTAGCCAATCAGCCCGTTGGCAGATTGCCATTGAGGGGCGAAAGGGATGACCTCCGTGGTGTCAGTGGTGACTATATGCTGTATCCCCTTCTCCATGTCGTAGATTGAGAAGTAGTTTTTTTCCGAATGGAAGAACCTGTTGACGAGGTGGTTGTCCACGATGAAGAAGCCGGTGTTGAACGCTTTGCCTGATTCCGTGATGTCATAACTTGACTTTACGTCTTCTTCGGCTGCATTCTTGCCGAAATCTGTCCGGAACACCGGTTTCGGCCCTTCGGAAGTCCAACGGTAGATTGCGTTGGAGAACGGTGGAAAGATGTAGGCCTCCCCGTTTTTATCTCGGACGAAGGAGGTTTCATTATAAATCATGTCCAAACTCATTTCGGACGGCAGATAGCTTTGCTGTACTTCGCCCCGGTCGTTGGTATGCACGACGCGGTGCAAGTTGTCGGTGGCTAACAGGTTCAGGAAGAGGAAGCCGTCTTTGACTTTTATGAAGTCCAGGGCCGGGAATCCATAGCGGAATGACGACTTGTAGTTGAGTGTGGCATCATAGGCCAATATGCTTCTCGATTCAAAGTCCATTACGTACAGGAGGCTGTCGCCCAAAGCCAAGGTCCAAGCCGAGGCATATTCCCCGTTTCCATGCCCCACGTTGCGGATGCGTCTGACGAAGTCGCCTGACGGGTATTTGAAGGCCCATACGGTGTTGGCTCTGTCTGCCACATAAGCCATGGTGTCCGAAAAACATACGGTTTTGATGTCGCTCATGAAATAACCGTGGGTGTCCAACTCAATGGTGTCGACGCTTGATATGACGGCAGGACGCGGAATGGTTTTATCCTCGTAATCCTTGATGTGGATGGTAAGCAAGTCCCTTTCATTCGCGTCTTGGTGGTTCTTGCATCCCAATAAGCTTGACAGGTATGGGGCGCAAAGTGTTATTGCTATGAGATAATGCTTTAAGTTCATGGTGCTTTGTATCTTTGTGCCAAATATATGTAGTAATAACTAAACTACAAATATTTGGCACATGATATGAATGGAAACATGTTGTAAAACATCATTTATGGACACAAGGTGTGATTGAGGAAATTTTCCACAATGGCTTGCCCATCCGGTGTGAGTACCGATTCCGGATGGAATTGTATGCCGTGGATGTCATGCTCGCGGTGGCGCAGTGCCATGATTTGTCCTTCTGGGCTGACCGCCGTCACTTCGAGGCAGGAAGGCAGATTGTCGCCCGACACCACCCACGAGTGGTATCGTCCTACCGGGAATTGCCCGGGGATGCCTTGGAAAATATAGTCTTCTTCCGTCCGGAAACAAGGAGTCTGTACGCCGTGGAAGACATCGGACAGGTTGACGAGCCGTGCGCCAAAAGCCTGGCCGATGGCTTGATGGCCGAGGCATACGCCAAGTATCGGCTTTCGTCCGGCATAAGTACGGATAACATCCAATAACTGTCCGGCTTCTTCCGGTATGCCGGGGCCCGGACTTAAAACAATCTTGTCGTATGCCTCAATATCTTTCAAGTCGAATGCGTCGTTGCGCAATACCGTGGTTTCTGTGCCGGTTTCACGTATCAGATGATATAAATTGTAGGTAAAAGAATCGTAATTATCAATGATGACTGTTTTCATGATTTTGAATGTATGAGGAGGGGGTTACAAGCGTTCAGCCATTTGGATGGCATGGCGCAAAGCTCCCAGTTTGTTATTGACTTCCTGTAACTCGTAATCTTCGTCGCTCTTGGCCACAATGCCGCCTCCGGCCTGGAACCATAATTCGTTGTTACGGCTTACAAACGTACGGATGGTGATGGCCTGGTTCAGGGAACCGTCCAATCCGATGAACCCTATGCAACCGCCGTATGCCCCTCGGTTGTGCGGCTCCAGTTCACTGATAAGTTGCATGGCGCGGACCTTGGGTGCGCCGGAGAGCGTGCCGGCCGGGAAAGTGTCGATGAACGTCTTGACAGGATCGGCTTCGTCATCCAGCGTACCGCTTACACGGCTCACTAGATGGATGACATGGCTGTAATATTGCATGTCTTTGTAGAAATCCACTTTCACATCGTGGCAGTTCCGGCTCAGGTCATTCCGTGCCAAGTCTACCAACATGACGTGTTCGGCGTTTTCTTTCAGGTCGTTTTTCAGGTAGTTTGCATTTTGTGCATCCGTATCGGCGTTGCCGGTGCGTTTTGTCGTGCCTGCAATCGGGTCGATATAAGCGCGGCGGCCCTCTATGCGGCAATGTGTTTCGGGTGAGGAACCAAAAATGCGGAATCCCCCGAAGTCGAAATAAAACAGGTAGGGGCTAGGGTTGATGCTGCGCAGGGCGCGGTAGAGCTTGAAGTCGTCGCCTTCATACCGTTGTACGAAACGGCGGCTCAATACGATTTGGAACACGTCGCCTCGTAAGCAGTGGGCAATGCCTTGGCGGATGTTGGCTTTATGTTCATCGTCCGTGAGCGTACTGAAGGTTTCACCAACAGGACGGAAATCGTAGGTGGCGAAGTTGTGGTTTCGGATGACGCGTTCCAGTTCGTCGAGAGTATCCGGTTCATGGTTTTCCACCAGTTCGATTAACGTCATGGTGTTGTTGAAGTGGTCGAAAGCAATGACATACTTATATAAGATGTAAAGGATGTCCGGCGCGTCGTTCTTTTCCTGCATGCAATCTTTTATTTCTATGTGTTCGAAATACCGGACCGCATTGAAGGACGTGTAACCATAGAGGCCACAAAACTCTTTATTTTCGCCTGTCACGGTGAAGTGCGATAAAAAGTAGTTGAAAGCTTGTTCGGCAGGATAGTTTTCGTTGATTTCGCGGGATTCCTGCGTGCCGTCCGGATATTGGGCGGTCACGGTGCCATGGCTGATGTCGATGCTGGCTATCGGGTTCAGGGCGATGAACGAACGGCTGTTGTCATGGCTATGGTAATCGGAACTCTCCATCAGGGCGCTTTGTGGATAAAGGTCGCGCACTTTCAGATAGGTGCTGACCGGTGTATGGAGGTCGCCGAGGATTTGTCGGCAAGCCGTGCTGTAATGGAATGTATTCATAGAGTTTCTTATGGATTTGTATGAGATGCCTTATTATTCTAAATTCTCGTCGTAGCGGTGGGCCAGATAGGTGTCTAAGTCTTTGTCGCCCCGTCCGCTGACCGTCAGCACGACCACATCCTCTTTCCTGAATTTCATTCGTGGGAGCATGCCGAGTGCGTGTGCTGATTCCAAGGCCGGAATGATACCCTCCAGGCGGGTGAGTTCGTATGCGGCTCGTAAGGCTTCGTCGTCGTTGACAGCCATGACTGTGGCCCGGTGTTCTTGTGCCAAGTTGGCATGTAACGGGCCGATACCCGGATAATCCAAACCGGCAGAGATGGAATAGGGCTCGATGATTTGCCCGTCTTCATCCTGCATGACCAACGTGCGGCTTCCATGGATGATGCCTAATGAACCGCAATGTATCGTGGCTGCGGTCTCTCCGCTGTCGATACCGTGGCCTCCGGCCTCGCCGAGGTATATTTTAACCCGTTCGTCGTCGATGTAGTGGTAGATGGTACCGGCGGCGTTCGACCCCCCACCGACGCAAGCCATCAGGTAATCCGGATAATCGCGTCCTTCTTTTTCCAAGAGCTGTTCCTTGATTTCACGGCTGATGACGCTTTGCAAGCGGGCCACCATGTCGGGATAGGGATGTGGTCCTACGGTGGAACCGATGATGTAGAAGGTGTCTTGCGGATGGCAGCACCAGTCGCGGATGGCCTCGTTCGTGGCATCTTTCAATGTCTTGTTACCACTTTCTACCGGATAAACCTCGGCGCCCAACATCTTCATACGTTCTACGTTGACGTGTTGCCTTGCCACGTCCGTCGCTCCCATGTAAACGCGGCAAGGCATGTTCATCAGGGCACAAACCGTAGCGGTGGCCACGCCGTGTTGGCCGGCACCGGTCTCGGCAATGATACGCGTTTTGCCCATTTTCCGTGCCAAAAGGATTTGTCCGATGGCATTATTGATTTTGTGAGCGCCGGTGTGGTTGAGGTCTTCCCGTTTCAAGTAGAGTCTGCAACCGTATTTTTCGCTCAGTCTCCGTGCATGGTAGAGAGGTGAGGGACGACCAACATAGTCTTTCAGCAGCGCATGGTATTCTTTGCGGAATGCTTCGCTCTCAAGGATGGGAAGATATGCCTTACGCAAATCTTCTACGGTTTTATGCAGAATCTCGGGGACGTATGCGCCGCCGAAATTACCGTAATAACCTTCTTCATTTACATGATAAGTTTTCATTTTCATTTGTATTTTGGTCCGTTTGTTTGTTCTTGGGAAAAAGGGTATAAAAAAAGAGACCTGCCGTAAGTACGACAGGCCTCCATGTTTCTTTTAGGGTAAATGTGGGTAATACATATAAGGCTTGTTCCTCACGACTTTTCCGGTCTTGAGTTGCGCCACCACCAATATGTATTTTTATTTGAGAACATTGTTTTTACTTCTTTTATTTCTTCGTTTTCGTTTGCAAATATATATAGAATTCCTGAAACTGCAAATAAAATCTCGCTTTTTTAAAATAATTGTTATTCTTCTACCGTGAAATCGTACGCCTTGACATCCCCGTATTGGTTGACTGGCTTCTGTGACAGGTCTACCAAAATATATTCCCCAGGGAAGAGCGGGGTGAGCGGTGTAACGGCAAAGCCTAATCCCGGAAGGTTCTCAATGTTGAAAAGTCCTAATTCCACACGGGTATAATCGCAATCCTTGAATTCGGATGCAGGCAAATAGCGGAATCCTCGTCTTTCTTTCAGGCGGATTAAGGCATAATCGTTCAGGTCTTGTGTCTTTGGATATATGGCGAATTTGGGTTGTCGACCGGTGGTTTGGCGAGCTTGTGCACCAGAGAAGTATCTTTTTATTTTTCGCCCTACATTAATGCCTTGTATGTCCCAACCTTTCTTAAGTTCAGTTTGGCTGGTTATGACGTTCATAGGGAAGATAGAGTCTCCTACGAAAATGAATACCGTAGGGTCGGGTTGTTTCATTTGTGCCTGTACTTGTACGAGTAATCCGAATAACAGGAAAAGGGTTATTACTTTCTTCTTCATTTTTATGTCCTTATTAGTTTGAATGTGCAAAGGTAGGGATATAATAAAAGAAAATATAAGAAAGTCGCTTATTTTCTTTGAATGTGTTTGAAAAAGTATTAATTTTGTTTTTGACTCAGCCGGTTCATGAGGGACTGGCGGGCGTTTTATGGGAAAAGGGCGTTTACGGACGTAATCTTTAGGTCTCAAATCTCGCAAATTTGAATCCATCCTGAAAGATTAGGCAACGGGAAACGTCCACGTTGGATGTATTGTATTTACTTGGAGGATATTGCTCCGAGTCTATATGATATATTATGGCGTGGGCTGGCTGCGTTGCCTATCCTGAGGGATGGAGGCAATGCGAGAGCCTGAGACCATGGGATAGGCGAAAGTACCTCCCTACGCCTTTTTCATGTTCAACCTTTTAAAAGAGAAAGAGTATATCCATTTGGGGAGGACGGAAATCTAAGTGGTATGAAAACAAAAAGACAAAGAATTGGGCTTGGGACGTACTTAACTGCCTGTATGGTTGTGCTACTCTGTGCAGCGTGCGGATACGTTTTTATAGGGGAGGCAGGGCAGTCGTGGTACGAACGAACTTTTGGCATGGTAGATTCATGAGTAAAGACTTTAATACTTATATCTAATGAAAAAGATGTTTTTGATGGCGGCTTTGTGTTCTGCCGCCGCGCTTCAGGCGCAAGATTACTATGTAGTGACCGGTGATAATGTCAATGTACGCAGCCAACCGGTCACAGGAAAGGTTGTGGGCAAGGTAAGTTCTGTAAACAGCTTTACGGGGTGGGATGCGGGCAACGGTTGGGTGAATTTCCGTATCACGTCCGTGTCGGGTGCCATATCTGACAAGTTTGTCCGCAAAGTGGCGCTTCGTGATTTTTCCCGTTCGATGTTGGGGGAATATATGGGGAAAGCGCCATCGCCTGTATCATATAGCATGGGTACGCTTTCCGCACGGGAAGGGTATGTGGTGTTGCAGGTTACCGATTACACCGAACCCGATGGAGGGAACGGTCAGAGGGGACACATGAGCCATGTTTATGCAGGCATACCCAATAAGGATGGTATCAGCTTTACGCATTATCTCTATCCTTATTCCGAGGATAAATCCCTGACGGAACAAATGGCCGAAGCCGGGGCTTTGGAACAACCTTATGACTTTGTGGTGACGGAAGAAGGCAAGTTGCGTGCTTGCGACCGGGTGTTGGAGTTGCAAAAGAGCGCGGGAAGCCAAGGGGCTAAAATGACGGAACGCGACATCTACATGTTGAAAGGGAATGTCAAGCAGGCAAGGCTGATCCGGGTCTATCCCGAGAATATGATGAAGTCGCTGCAGGAAGAGGAGAATGGCAACCATCCGCTTTGCAATTTCAGCAACGTCATGCGCTTTTCGCCGGACGGGAGGATAACCTACTACGAGGGGAAGAAATCCACTGTGGGAAAATTGGAACAGGTGGATTCGTTCACTTATACTTATAATGGCAAAAAGGTATCTGTGGACGGAAAACGTTACGGCCAACCCTTTCAAGCCGCTTACACTCGTGAGGCAGGCGAATTCGGTATCCGTTACGAGGGGAATTTCAGGGCCGGAGAATTATCTGCTGGACTTATAGACTGCCAATACGCAGTAAATATGGATGGTGTGCCGTTCCATGTCATGTATGGCAGCACGATGCCGCCGTTTGTAGCATACGGGAATGGAGAGGGCTACGAGGCGACTTTCCGTTACGGGGAAAATTCCACGTTGCCGGAATCCATGGATTTCTCGTTTGATTATGGGGGTGACAGTTGGAACTACGACGGTTGTGAAATCCGTGCGGTGAAGACAGATGAGCATGGAAACTGGACCGAACGTATGGTGTATGTGGACGGCCAACCTATATTTAAGGAGGTACAGACGATAGTTTATTACTAAGTCCTTTTGGTGCCGGTAACTTCAATGGGGCAAACCGCGATACTTTTGTGTTTCCGGTTTGCCCCATTGGAGTTTTGGTCACTCGAAAAGTCGTATTTTTCCCCCGTCCGAACCGGCATATTTCTTTAACAACCCCTGCATGTACTCCGCACAGGCTAGCACTTGTTCGCGGTTGCCGTCGTATCCGTTGACCAATGCCAATAGATGGGTGGTGGACAAGGTGAGTTTGGTGCGTTCATGGTCGCTTGTGGGGGTACCGATTCCGCCTTGGCTGTCGCGGTAAACCGGCAGTCCGGCGATGTTCAACGGGCCTTTCCCGATGCCTTCGTAAGCTTCCCCTTCGCGCCCGATGCCCAAAACGAGCGTGTCGCCGACTATTTTTCCGGCATCGAATCCGCCGATGGAGTAACCGTATGCAATGGAAGCCAGATTGATTAAATCCACAGCCGTGTCTATTTGGTATAAGTCCAATCCCCGCAGCATGCGGCGCACCAAAGCTTCCGACGAAGGGCGGTAACGGCTCGGGTCTTTTCCACAGCGTTTATACACGGAGCGGGTGGCTTGTATGGGAGGCATTTCCTTGATGGATTCCGTGGTGTGTTTCCTGCAATAATCGGTTTGGAACGCCTTGATTTCCTCCCATAGCGGAGCGGAGTAGGGCGTATTGATGATGTGTGCTTCCAAGGCAACACCTACAAACTTCGGACATACCGTCCGGATGTCTTCCGAAACTAAAATATTCATCATCTTTCTGTCTTTTTGATATACAGGATTTTATTCGGGCAAGATGGCTGCCGGGCTTCTTTTGCTGAGGATGGAAGAATAACCGGATGCCGGTTTGCGGGGTAGGCGGAGGGAAGCCGGACTCTCCGGAGTTTCCGGTTCTTCGGGCTGGTCGACGTTTTCCGCATCCGGCGGTACGCCGCCTGCCATCCATTGCAGTGCATTTTTCAGGAGAAGCTCATTCGGGTCACCCAGTTCATACCATGGGTAATAATTGAGTTCGGATATGATATACTCAGGAGTGAAGCCGCTTGCGTAGTCCGACTGGCCTTCTTTGTTGAGTACGGTGGACGTTACCGGATACATGACGAAACCGTATGGACTGTCGATACGCGTCATCGCCACATTTTTACCCAAGGTTTTTGTTCCTAAAAGGTTGACTGTCATGTAAGGGCGCAGGCAGTTCACCATCATTTCCGATGCCGAAGCGGTGTACAATCCCGAAATGATGAAAAGCCGGTCCAGATTCAGATTACAGCTTGCATATTCTGTGAGAAAGTTCAGGCTGTAGTTCGAGTCTTGCCGTTTGTCGTTGAATTCAAAACGGGCGAACTCCTGTCCCAAACAGCCGGCCGGAGCCAACAAAGAGGCCAAAAGCTGTGCACAAGTCACCTGTCCGCCTTGGTTGTACCGCAAGTCCAGGATAAAATCAGTCACTCCTTGTTCTTTGAACCATTGGAATATTTGCAGCATTTGTTCCAGATAGGACGCATCGCTGTCGTTTATGCCTGCCTTGAATTCATTATATACCAGATAACCGGTTTTCCTTCCGTCCCGTTCGATGACCTTGTAAAGGAAGAGGGGATTGTTCTCCATGGGGACGGCAGCCGGGAGTGTAAGTTCTGTCGCCTCTTCGTCCCAAACCAATTCACCGGTCTCCTCGTCGGCCGAAAGGGTGGAAACCGTGAGTACCGTTCCATTTCCATTTTCCAGAAGGCCGGTATTTTTACTGCTGACATTGTTTCCGTTGACTTCTGTGATGAAGTCGCCCCGTTGCAGTCCGATTACGGCAGCCGGGGATTGGGGCAGCACTTGCAACACACGTGCCACTTGCCTGGAAGTTCCCGTCGGGTCGTCGGTCAATACGAAATCGAAACCGTAAGTTACGGTTTGAATGGCGTTACGGAGTTTTACCTCCGTGGCTGCATCCGTCTCCGCAGGCACTTCGATATAGGAATATTTGTCCTGCGAAGCTAAAAGCTTCGGGAAGAACTCTTCAGGGGGAGAGAAGTAATCTTCCATTTCCAGTTGGGGGATTTCCTGATAATAAAGGTATATCTCCCGCATTTGCGCTTCAATCCAGTTGTCCACTTCCGTCTTGGCCAAAAATTCATACGTACGGTCTTCGCCACACGAAAGGAATGCGAAAGCCATGACAGCCCATACGGGGATAAAATAAAAACTCCTTTTCATATTATGGGTCGATTTGGTTGCAAAAATAGGAGATTCCCGGCATATAACCATCAGGAAAACCGTTTTATTTCTGTTTTGCTTCCGTTCGTGGCGGTTAGAAACGCCAGTACAACTGGATTTCTCCGGTGTTGTAATGTCGGTCTCCGGCGTATGCCTTGTCTTCTACGAAACCGTACAGAGCCTGTATCTTCAGGTTTTTATAGAAATAGTAGTTCACGGCCACGTTGTAGATGCTTTTCCGGCTTGCATTGTCCTTCTGGTCACGATAGACATCCCATTTGCCGTATATTTTGCACCTTGAGGTGACGGGGGCGCCCACTGTGGCATACCAACCGTCCGCCTTGTCCTTTCCGCTGATGCCCGTCGTCCCTTCGTCAGCCACGTGGTAATCCGAAATCTTGTGTCCTTGGCTGGTTACGTATTCTCCGCGAACGGTCCAGCGCGATTCGTATTTCACGCCGAAAGCCATACGGTTGCGGTCCACGGTGATTTTCTTGCCGTTGGTGTCTTTGCTGTATTCCCCAGTCCATCCGAAAGCGCCGATGCACAAGTCTTTTACGGGTGAGAGCCAAAGCCCGCCGATGAGGTCCTTGTTGTCATTGCGGTCGGCGTGGTTGATGCCTTGGCCGTTGTATGCGCCTATCTGGTAGTGCAACCAAGCATGTCCGTCTTTTTGTGATTTGAACAAATCGCCTTGCACTTGAAGCCCCAAGTCGCGTCCGTTACTGGAATGTTCCCCTACACGGTCGTTCATCCCGGCCAACTTGTCGGTTGCTTGTGAATATGCCCCGAAACCTATATCCCAAGGGTTCATGGGATTCTCGAAAGTGAAGCCACGCTTGAACTGTCCGAACTTTACTTTGATGAAAGAATATTTTTCCCATTCCGCCCAGGCATCCACCACGCGGGGGCCTTTTTCCGCACTGCTTCCGGATACGCCGTTCATTTCCATCTGAAGCCCGTATTTGAAGTCCCAGACTTTGCCGTTGACGTATGCCCGGATGAGGCGGATGTCGAACGTGGAGTGCGATTCGTTCTTATTGTCCAATTCCTGGTCGTTGAATGCGGCCTTTCCGATGACGTAACCGCCGAATGTCGTGTTTTGTTTGATTTCCTGCCACCATTTGCCTTTGTTCCCTTCGGCATGGCATGCCCATGCCATCCAGGCACCGGCCATAAAGAGAAATGCCTTTTTCATCTTGCGTTTTTATTTTCCGGCTACAAAGTTAACTCAAAAATACTTATAATATTCCGGGACAACAGCTTTTTTCGTCTCCCTCCTGAAACGTGCCGGATTTTGTGCGCCAAACGAAAATCAATCTCAGCCGAATGAAAAATCGTTTGGCTGAGATTGATTTTCGTTTGTGCTGAGATTTTTTTATGAGATTCAAATATCTCTTTTTCAATACTATAAATAAATGCAAAGTGATTCCTGCCGGATTGTAACACAATCTTAACATGAATGACACACTCCTTACATTTCACGTCCGTAATTTTGCACCCAAAGAATTATCAACACATATTTTTAACTTATGGAAATTGTTTATTTCAGTTTTATCCTGTTTCTGTTCATGTTGGCCATTTTCGACTTGGTGGTCGGTGTGAGTAATGATGCCGTGAACTTCCTGAACTCGGCCATCGGGGCGAAGGTCGCACGCTTTCGCACCATCTTGATTATCGCGTCGATCGGTGTGTTTGTGGGTGCCACGTTGAGTAACGGCATGATGGACATTGCGCGGCATGGGATTTTCCAACCGCAGATGTTCAGTTTCAACGACTTGCTTTGTATTTTCTTGGCGGTCATGGTGACGGATGTGGTATTGTTGGATGTTTTCAACACGTTGGGCATGCCTACGTCTACTACCGTCTCTATGGTCTTTGAGTTGTTGGGCGGTACGTTCATCCTTTCGTTGTTGAAAATCGCCACGGACGAGACCGGGCTTTTGGGCTTTGACGATTTGTTGAATACGGACAAGGCGCTTTCTGTCATTTTGGGCATATTCCTTTCCGTGGCTGTAGCTTTTATCTTCGGAACGTTGGTGCAATGGTTGTCCCGTCTGATATTTACGTTTAACTATACTTCCAAGTTGAAATGGAAAATAGGGATTTTCGGGGGGATTGCCACCACGTGTATCCTTTATTTTGCGTTGCTGAAAGGATTGAAGGACAGTTCGTTCATGACTCCGGAATATAACGCATGGATAAAAGAAAACACAATGTATCTGGTGGGCGGGTGTTTCGTGGTAAGCACCATCTTGATGCAGGTGTTCCACTGGTGCAAAATCAATGTGTTCAAGATTGTTATTTTCATGGGTACTTTTGCCTTGGCTTTGGCTTTTGCCGGAAACGACTTGGTGAATTTCGTCGGTGTGCCGTTGGCTGCTTATTCGGCTTACCAGGATTTTGCCGCAAACGGTGCCGGGCAGGCCGATACCTTTATGATGGGTTCACTGAACGAAAGTGCCAAAACACCGTTTATTTTCCTGTTCCTTTCCGGTGTGGTGATGGTCTATGCTTTGGCCACGTCGAAGAAGGCACATAATGTGGTGAAGACCTCCGTGGATTTGTCGCGTCAGGACGAAGGTGAAGAGATGTTCGGTTCTTCACGCGTGGCACGCAGCATCGTGAGAGGGGCGAATAATGTGAACGACTTCTTTTCCAAATATACCCCAAAGCCTTTGGTGCGGTGGATTGATGCCCGCTTCAACAAAGACGAGGCGATTTTGGCCCAGGGGGCGGCATTCGACTTGGTACGTGCTTCTATCAACCTCGTGCTTTCCGGCCTGCTGATAGCGTTGGGAACATCGTTGAAACTTCCTCTTTCTACCACCTACGTGACTTTCATCGTGGCCATGGGGTCCTCTTTGGCGGACCGCGCATGGTCGCGCGAAAGCGCGGTGTTCCGCATCACGGGAGTGCTGAACGTCATCGGAGGATGGTTCCTCACGGCCGGTATCGCTTTCTCAGCCTGTGCATTGGTCACGATTGCCATGTATTATGGAGGTGCAGTGGTGATGGCCCTGTTTGTCTTCGTTGCCGTATTTATCCTGATTAAAAGCAACTTCTCAACCAAGCGGAAGGAAGAGGCCGATTACGAGGAGCAGCTCTTTAAGGGCATCATGAATGCAAAAGATAAGGCGGAGTGTTGGGGCTTGTTGAAAAAGCACGTTTGTGCCACCCAACAGGAAATGTTGGATTTCGTTTGGAAGACATATGAAGATGTGGTCAACGGGTTCGTGGACGAGGACCTGAAGACGTTGCGCCGTGCCGTGAAACGAATAGACGCGGAGAAATCACGTCGTAAAAAACTGCGCCAAAGGGAATTGGTAGGCATGCGCCGTATAGACAAGCGGATTTCTTTGGAAAAGAACACATGGTTCCACCTGGCTTCCAACAGCGGAGAGCAAATGCTTTATTGCCTGAAACGTATGTCCGAGCCTTGCAAGGAGCATGTGGACAATAATTTCAATCCGCTTTCGAGAGAGTGTGTAGAGGAGATTCTGCCAGTCAAGAAAAAGATAGTGGATTACCTGATGCGGAGCGAACGTATCGTGGAAGACCAGGACTATGAGCATATCGACGCATTGTTGGCCGAGGAAGAAGCTTACAAGCAAAAGCTTTCCGAGATGCGCCGGGCACAGGAAGACCGCATACAGATGGATTTGTCGCAAGGCCTGAAAGTGTCTTTGGTTTACCTGAACCTGTTGCAGGAGACGCAGGAATTGCTCAGTGACTTGAGGCATTATTTGCGCGCATTCAAACGTTTCCAACAATAACCTGTTCTTACAAGTTTCCTGACCGGATTTTTATTTATAAAATTCCGGTCAGAAGCTTTTCTTATTTATCATATTTATTCTATATTTGTCGTATCGCATTTTTAATGAATCGCGTATGGAACCCAAAAAGTCAATAGACGTCATTCCGCGTGACGTGAGTTGGATGTATTTTAACTACAGAATCCTTCAAGAAGCCCGGAACACATCGGTTCCCTTATTGGAACGCTTGGGGTTTATGGGGATATATAGCAACAATCTGGATGAGTTTTTCCGTGTCCGTATGGCTACGCTGAGGCGCATAGCCGAAAGTGACATGAAACAAATGAAAGCCCAGATTGAAGACGCCCGTCGTACTATCAAGGTCATCAATAAGTTGAATAACCGGTATAACAAAGAGTTTGAATACGTTGTCGGGCAGTTGACAAAGGAACTGGAAAAGAAGAAGATTCGTCTTGTCAATGAAAAACAGTTGAACGAAGCGCAGCAGTCTTTTATCCGGCAGTATTTCCGGAACAGTCTGGCCGGGTTTACCAATCCGATATGGCTGTCGCAGGCGGAGCGGTTGGCCAATGAATCCGACGATACTATTTATTTGGCCGTGAAACTGACCCGTTGGTATGACGAAGCTAAAAAGCCTAAGAAAGAATATGCGCTTATCAGGGTTCCGGTGGAAAAGTTCGGCCGTTTCCTTGAGCTTCCGGTGGAAGACGATACGCATTACATCATGTATATTGACGATGTGATACGGTATTGCCTGCCCATGATATTTGTCAGCGTAGATTATGAACATTTCGAGGCTTATTCTTTCAAGTTCACGAAGGATGCGGAAATGGAGTTGGACAATGAGTCGGATGCCGGGACGCTGCAACGGGTGCAACGTGCGGTGAAAAGCCGTAAGAACGGACAGCCCCTGAGGATTGTTTTCGATGCTTCCATGCCGAAGGATTTATACCGCAGAATCATGCTGAACTTGTCGCTCGACAAATTCGATACGACCTTGTCCGGCGGACGTTACCAGAACCATAAAGACCTGATGAAGTTTCCGGATTGCGGCCGTGGCGATTTGAAATATCCGGCATGGAAACCGTTGCTTCTGCCGGAGTTTGCCGGTGCACGAAGCATGTTGGACTTGATTCGTGAAGAAGACCGTTTCCTGCACGTGCCTTATCATTCTTTCGACCATTATATCCAGTTGCTGTGCGAGGCCGCAATTTCCCCACGTGTCAAGTCTATCAAAACCACTCTTTACCGTTTGGCTAAAGACAGCAAGGTGGTGGAAGCCCTGATTGCTGCGGCCAAGAACGGGAAAAAAGTGACGGTGGTAATTGAGTTGTTGGCGCGTTTCGACGAATCCAGCAATATAAAGTGGAGCAAACGTATGAAAGATGCGGGCATCAACGTCGTTTTTGGTGTAGAGGGGCTGAAGGTACATTCTAAACTGTTATGGGTGGAGATGAGCGGTGGCCGCGACATAGCTTGTGTAGGGACCGGGAACTTTCACGAAGGAAACGCCCGGATTTATACGGATTGCATGTTGATGACGGCCGCTCCTGCCATTGTAAAGGATGTGGCAAATGTGTTCCGTTTCATAGAAAAGCCTTTCCTTCCTGTGAAGTTCAAAGAACTGTTGGTTTCGCCGAATACCATGAAAAAGAATATTCTGGCTATGATACAGACGGAAATCAAAAATAAAAAGCAAGGAAAGGAAGCTTATATAAAGGTTAAAATCAACCATATCACGGATGAAGATGTCGTGAGGAAACTGTATGATGCGTCTACAGCCGGAGTGGAGGTCGATTTGCTCGTGAGAGGGAATTGTGCGTTAGTGACAGGAATACAAGGGAAAAGCGATCATATCCGTATTCACGGAATCATAGACCGTTATCTGGAACATAGCCGGATTCTCATTTTCTGCAACGGAGGGGACGAACGGTATTTTATAGGGAGTGCCGACTGGATGCCCCGTAATCTGGACCATCGGATAGAAGTGATGGCTCCGGTTTACAATCCGGTCGTTCGTGCCGAATTGAAACGGATTGTGGAATGGGGCATGATGGACAACCGGAAAGGGCGTATCGTAGACGGGACGGGGCATAATATGTTTTACGAGGGAACAGAGGGTGCGGAAGCATTCCGCTCACAGGAACGGTTATATGATTATTACGCCAAGCAAGTGGCGGAAAAGCAAAACGATAAAAGTAACGAATGACTATGATGGAAGGAATGAATTTTGCGGCTATCGACATCGGTACGAATGCCGCCCGGTTATTGATTAAGAACATCGATCATAATCCTTTGGGAGAAACAAAGTTCAGGAAAGTGTTGTTCATCCGTTATCCCTTGCGTCTGGGAATGGATGTGTTCTCGAAGGGTAAGATCGGGAAAGAGCGTGCCGAAATGATGATGCGCATGATCAAGGGGTTCAAGCAGATGATGCGTATGTACGATGTGGTGGATTATCGGGCGTGTGCTACGAGCGCCATGCGCGACGCTAAGAACGGCAAGGCCTTGATCAAGAAGATAGAAAAGAAGACGGGGATACGCATTGATTTAATAGAAGGAAAAGAAGAAGCCGGCATCCTGTATGGAAACCATATAGAGAAACTTCCCAATAAGGAAGGAACCTTCATGTACGTAGATGTGGGGGGAGGAAGTACGGAAATCACTTTGATACACCAAGGCCGGTTGGTGGGTTCCATGAGCTATAACATCGGTACGATCAGGTTGTTGAACCGTGCGGTAAAAGATGGGATTGTAGACGGGCTTAAAGCGGATATGGCGGGTATGTATGCCAATTACGGACCTATTAATATTATAGGTAGCGGGGGCAACATCAATAAATTGTTCCGTCTGGCGGATGAAAAGAGCAAGAAAGAACTTAAATTGCCGATTACGTCCTTACGTAGTTTGCATAACGACCTGCAACCGCTGTCGGTAGAAGAGCGTATGGATCGTTTCGGGCTGAAAGCGGACCGGGCGGACGTGATTGTCCCGGCGGCAGAAATATTCCTGATTATTGCCGATTGCATTCATTCGGACTACGTGTATGTACCTACCATAGGTTTGGCAGACGGTATCATCGGAGAACTTTATGCTAAGGCCACGCAGGACGAGAAAGAGCGTTTGAGTCGGAATCGTCTTTATCTGGATGCCGAGGCACAGGGACTCCTCAATGCAGAAACGGTGGAGTCCGATGAATGAAGTTTTCTTGTGGGGCTTGTGAATTTCTGTGAAAGAAAAAAAAGTCTATGATGAAAGAATCATAAAAAAGTTTTGTACTTTTGCCCTACAAATGAAGATTTTATGAGATTACTGCATATTTTGGGGCTTTTGACGCTGTCTGCACAGATTTATGCTGTCCCCGCCCGTTTTCATGTATTCCGTGCTCAAATGAGTGACGGTACGTTTCAGAATATCCGTTTTTGCGGTGACGAATATCGAAGTTATTATGTGAATGAGGAGGGGTTTTTGGTAGAAAAGGAGGAAACCGGGCGTTTTCGTGTAACTTCATTGCGGCTACGGGATAAAGAGAAAACAGCGATCGTACGTGCTATGAGGGCAAGCTCCCAGGATAGGGTGGCGATAAAGCCATCGGGAAGTCCTCGGATACCGGTTATACTGGTAAACTTCAGCGATGAAAAGCTCACGGTGGCGGAAACGGCAAAGAGAATAGCCGATTATTATGATAAGTATTGCAACGGGACGAGAGACGGCATCTTGTACACGGGGGCGGGCAGCAGAGGGGCTGTACGTGATTACTTTGCCCAACAAAGCGACAGTCTGTTTCTTCCGGAGTTTGAAGTGATCGGCCCGGTGACATTGGACAAGCCGATGGCTTATTATGGAGAAAATTCGCCATCGGGTGCCAAAGATATCCGTTTTTCAGAATTTTGCAGCGAGGCTTTGGAACAGGCCACGACTTTGGTTTCTGATTTTAAAACGCGATTCGATAATGATGGAAACGGCACTGTGGATTTAGCCTTTTTCATATATGCCGGTTTACCGGAATCGGATCCCGGAGTGACGGAAGACGCCATTTGGCCGAAAGAAATGATCCGCCCGATGACGATTAATGGGGTTACGGTGTCCGTGACAGCGTGTTGCAGTGAACTTTCAAAAGGTAGTTCGGGCAATCAGCCTTCGGGTATCGGTACGATGTGCCATGAAGTGTCTCATGCTTTAGGCTTGCCGGACGAATATGATACGAACTATACCGCATTGGGCATGTCATATTGGTCGTTGATGGATTCTGGCAATTATTGCGACAATGGTAAGACACCTTGTGGGTTGACTGCGTACGAACGCGACTTGTTGGGTTGGCGTCCGCTGACGGTATTGGAACGTAGTACTACGGTCAGATTACGTCCGTTGGAAGCGGGTGGGGCAGGCTATAAAGTCGTCAATGAGGCAAATCCGGATGAGTATTACGTCTTGGAGAACCGTCAGCACGTGGGTTGGGACAATGGATTGATGAAGTTGGGACATGGAATGTTGGTGGTGCATGTCGACTATGATGAGACGGCATGGAAGAACAATATGCTGAATACGAATGCCACACACCAACGTATGAGTTTCATTCCGGCCAATAACCGCTATGTAGGTCCGTACAATGCAGAAAGTTCGGCTGATTTGCTGAACGCATTGGGAGGACAACCTTATCCCGGAACGGAGGAAAATACAGCCCTGACAAATGAGACTACGCCGGCATCGCTTGTTTTCACAGGAACTCGGATGAACAAACCTATTACCCAAATCCGGGAGTTGGAGAACGGGGATATCGTATTGAAATACATGCCTAAGGGGCGGTTGGAGGCTCCGGTCGTGGAAACGGCTGTGGAGGTGGCTTCAAATAGCTTTAAATTCAGTTGGAGTCCTTCGGAGAACGCTACGTCTTATACGGTGAAAGTGTACGGAATTTCCGGTGATGAGCAGTGGACCGAGCATCCGGTATTCATTGCCGATTCTCTTAGTGAAACCTGTTGCACAGTCCGGTTGGACGATACCGGCTATCAGTCGTATGCCTATGGCGTTTCGGCATTGGACGATGAATACGAAGATTCGGAGTTTTCCGGTTACGGGTACGTCCAGTTGCCTGCGGATGCCGTACGGCAGGTGAATGCGGAAGATGGAGCCAGTGTAGAGGTCTATTCTCTGCACGGCGTGCTGCTTGCCCGTTCACGGGAGGAAATGCTTAACCTTAATCCGGGCATATACATCCTGCGTACGGAGGGTAAGGCCGTCAAGATTGTTGTTAAATGAAAACCGATAAAATAAAGCAAAATGAAAAAATTGAGTTTGAAATGGATTGTAGTTTGTTGCGGTCTGTTGTTTACTACGACTGCATCTGCGCAGTTGGGTAACTTGTTGAAGAATGTGTTGGGGGGTAATAAGGGGACGGAAACCCAACAAACCGAAACAGAAGAGAAGGGTAATGTCTTGGGATCTATATTCCAGAATCTGATTGGGACAGCCAAAGTGGAAAATTCGAGTTTGAAAGGAGACTGGACGTATGAAAGTCCGGCGGTAGTTTTCGAGTCTCAGAATTTCTTAAATAAGGCCGGTGGAAGCCTGATGGCAAATACTGCGGAGAAAACTTTGCAAAAGTATCTCGCGAAAATAGGGTTTGAGGAAGGCAAGGTTGATATTTCATTTGACGGGGATAGTACATACACCATGATGATTGGTTCACGAAATTCGACAGGAACTTACACCGTGCAGGAAAATGAAATTACATTGAAGCGCAAAGGAGTGCTGAGCCGTCCGGCCACTGCAAACCTTGCCTTGAAGGGCAATGAGATGCAAATCACTTTCAAAGCGGATAAATTACTTGAATTCTTGAAGAATATAACGACAATGACAGGTAATAGTACATTGAACATGATAGGTAATATTGCCAGTGGATACGATGGCATGCAATTGGGATTCCAGTTTAAAAAGAAGTAATCTGGTTTGCCAACCAAAACAGGAAGAGAAATTAAATAAAACTCTTCCTGTTTTTTGTAAGTACATTATTGGAGCTTGAATGTCAAGTTACGTGGTATTTTGACCAGTTTTTTGTTTACGACTTTTTTGATAACCGTTCCTCCTTGTTGTTCCAACGAGTATGTGGAATCATTTTCTACCGTCAGTTTGACTTCTTGGGTTTCCGAACCCAAATCATTGGACAGTCTGAATGTGGCGGTTTTCTCATTTTCAATCTTGGAAGAAGTAATCATCCATATACCGTACACGTTTCCGTTCATATATCCGTTCATGGGACCGAACATTTCCATTCCAGGTACATTGACACTTTCTTCATACAAGTCTAAATGAAGATAAATTTTGTTTTCACGGTCGTAAAGCGTGCATTTAAATGGTGAACGGGCTGTAGTGTGACCCACACACAAACCAACGAGACAAGTAACGATATATTTCTTCATCATACGTGTAACTTTTATTTAAAGGTAAGCCATGTTCGTCAGTATACCAAACGGTTTAATGTTTTTTTTGAATATACTCTTTCTTTCCCTTGTGTTTGCAAACAACTTTCTATGATTATAAAATATTTTTAATGAAATGTGTTTAATAACAGGTCATTTCCTTTTGGGATTACTGTAAATTTCGTACCTTTGCCTTTGTTTTATAAAAGGTTAGAAATGAGTAGAGAAGTGTATGTTCCTAATTTTATTTTTGAGTCGAGTTGGGAGGTTTGTAATAAGGTAGGCGGTATTTATACGGTATTATCCACTCGGGCAAAGACATTACAAGATAAATTAAGGGATCACATCATGTTTATCGGTCCGGATGTGTGGAGAGGAAAGGAAAATCCGCTTTTCGAAGAAGATGCAAGTTTGTTGAAATCTTGGAAAGATACGGCTGCAAGTGAAAATTTGCATGTACGTATTGGAAGATGGAATGTTCCGGGGCGCCCTGTTGCGGTTTTGGTGGATTTCCAACCTTATTTTGCTATGAAAAACGATATATATACCCGCTTATGGGAAGACTACGGAGTAGATTCGCTTCATGCTTATGGTGATTATGATGAAGCTTCGATGTTTTCCTATGCAGCCGGACTGGTGGTCGAAAGCTATTATAACCATGTTTTAAAGGGACAATGCGAACATGTCGTTTATCAGGCTCACGAGTGGATGACAGGCTTGGGTGCTTTGTATATTCAGAAGCATGTTCCAGAGGTTGCTACGATATTTACGACGCACGCTACGACTATCGGACGTTCCATAGCAGGAAACCATAAACCGCTTTATGAATATTTGTTCGCGTACAATGGAAATCAGATGGCACAGGAACTGAATGTGCAGTCTAAACATTCCATTGAGCGTGAAACAGCTCACCATGTGGACTGTTTTACCACTGTGAGCGAGGTGACGAATCGGGAGTGTGCGGAATTATTGGACAAACCGGCCGATGTGGTCTTGATGAATGGTTTTGAAAAGGATTTTGTCCCGTCGAAAGCTCTGTTTGCCCGTAAGCGCAGGGAGGCTCGTCGCAAGTTACGTGAAGTGGCAGGCGCACTGTTAGGTACGGAATTTGACGATGATGTGATGATTATTTCTACCAGCGGTCGGTATGAGTTCCGTAATAAAGGCATAGACCTGTATATGGAGGCCATGAATCGTTCTTTGCGGAATAAGGATTTAACCCGTAAAATACTGGCTTTTGTACAGGTTCCCGGGTGGGTGTGTTGCCCTCGTGAGGATTTGAAGGAAAGGCTTGATTCCAGAAAAGCCTGTGACACGCCGTTGCAATGGCCTTTACTGACTCATTGGCTACATGAGATGTCTCATGATCAGGTCATTGATTATATGAAACGATACAACATGTGGAATCAGCCGGAGGACAAGGTGAAGGTGATATTCGTTCCTTGTTATTTGGATGGGGCCGATGGCATCTTCAATATGCATTATTATGACCTGTTGATTGGAATGGATCTTACAGTCTATGCCTCTTATTATGAACCATGGGGATATACTCCGTTGGAAAGCGTGGCTTTCCATGTCCCTTGTGTCACGACGAACTTGTCCGGTTTCGGCTTGTGGGTGAACCAGTTGTTGGGAAAAGAAGGGGAGTTGGCTGATGGGGTACAAGTGGTTCGACGGACGGACTACAATTCGTCGGAAGTGGCGGATGCCATTAAGGATGCCATAACAGCTTACTCCGCTTTTACGCCTCATGAAGTGGAAAATATACGCCATAAAGCTGCCGACATATCGGAACATGCTTTGTGGAAGCATTTTATCCAATATTATTATCAAGCTTATGATTTAGCCTTGCATAAGGCGAAGCAGCGTAGGGGAAGATAAACATGAACGTTGTAATATATAATTTAAATTTGAGAGTCTATGAAAATTAAAGCAAGTTGTTCTAATGGAGCAAATTGGAAACAAGTAGATGTCAAGTCGAGGATTCCAAAAGAGTTGGATAAACTGGAAGAACTGGCTCGTAATATGTGGTGGGCGTGGAATCATGACGCCCGTGTGCTGTTCCGCAGTTTGGATGAAGACTTGTTTGACGAAGTAGGACAAAACCCGGTATTGCTACTGGAACGTCTCAGTTATGAGAAGATGGAAGAATTGTCGAAAGACAGTTCTGTGGTACGTAAAATGAACGACGTATATGCCGCTTTCCGTGAATACATGGACGTGGAGCCGGACAAGACACGTCCGTCTGTAGCCTATTTCTGTATGGAGTACGGTCTGAACCACGTGTTGAAGATATATTCCGGTGGCTTGGGGGTATTGGCCGGCGACTATCTGAAAGAGGCTTCCGATAGCAACGTAGACATGTGTGCGGTCGGTTTCCTTTATCGTTATGGCTATTTTACGCAGACTTTGTCCATGGATGGGCAGCAGATTGCAAATTACGAGGCACAGAATTTCGGCAGCCTGCCGATTGAGCGTCAACTGGATGCCGATGGCAATCCAATGATTGTTGAAGTACCTTATTTGAATTATAAGGTATATGCTTCCGTATGGAGAGTCAATGTGGGACGTATCAAATTGTATCTTTTGGATACCGACAACAACATGAATTCCGAGTTTGACCGTCCTATAACCCACGCTCTTTACGGTGGTGATTGGGAGAATCGTCTGAAACAGGAGATACTGTTGGGTATTGGTGGCGTGCTTACGTTGAAGAAGTTGGGTATTCATAAGGATATATACCATTGTAACGAAGGCCATGCTGCTTTGTGTAACATCCAACGTTTATTGGATTATGTACAGGAAGGACTTTCTTTCAATCAGGCACTGGAATTGGTTCGGGCCTCTTCTCTTTATACGGTGCACACTCCGGTTCCGGCCGGTCATGACTATTTCGACGAGGGATTGTTCAGCAAGTACATGAGCGGTTATGCACCGGTTTTGGGCATTTCGTGGGATGAACTGATTGGAATGGGACGCCAGAATCCCGATGACCATTCGGAACGTTTCTGCATGTCTACTTTTGCATGCAACACTTGTCAGGAAGTGAACGGCGTAAGTTGGCTCCATGGAAAAGTGTCTCAACAGATGTTTGCTAATATATGGAAAGGCTATTTCCCGGAAGAAAGCCATGTAGGTTACGTAACTAACGGTGTGCACTTCCCCACGTGGGCTTCGACATCGTGGCAAAGACTTTACCGGAAGCATTTCGACAAAGACTTCATGAAGGACCAAAGTAACGAAAGCATTTGGGAAGCTATTTTTGATGTCTCGGATGAGGAGATTTGGAAAACCCGTATGGAACTGAAGACGAAACTTATCCACTATATCCGTGAAAAGTTCCGTGACAGTTGGTTGAAGAATCAGGGAGATCCCTCACGTGTGATTTCTTTGATGGACAAAATCAATCCGAATGCATTGCTTATAGGTTTCGGACGTCGTTTTGCCACTTACAAGAGAGCGCATTTACTTTTCACTGACCTCGATCGTCTGGCTAAGATTGTGAATAATCCGCACTATCCTGTTCAATTCCTCTATACCGGTAAGGCTCATCCTGCCGATGGGGCGGGACAGGGATTGATTAAAAAGATTTATGAAATCTCGCAGCGGCCTGAATTCTTGGGTAAAATCATATTCTTGGAGAACTATGACATGCAGTTGGCGCGTCGTTTGGTAAGTGGTGTCGATATCTGGATGAACACTCCGACGCGTCCGTTGGAGGCCAGTGGAACATCGGGCGAAAAAGCTTTGATGAACGGTGTGCTGAATTTGTCTGTGCTCGACGGATGGTGGCTCGAAGGCTATCGTGAGGGTGCCGGATGGGCTTTGACAGAGAAACGTACGTATGACAATCAAGCCTATCAGGACCAGTTGGATGCGGCAACTATCTATAGCTTGTTGGAAAACGAGATTCTGCCATTGTACTATGCACGCAACAGCAAGGGATATTCTGCAGGATGGGTTAAGACCATCAAGAACTCGATAGCCCATATTGCTCCCCATTATACGATGAAACGGCAGTTGGACGATTATTATTCGAAGTTCTACAATAAAGAAGCTGCCCGCTTTAAGGCTTTGGCTGCCGACAACTATGCCAAGGCAAAGGAAATTGCTGCATGGAAAGAAACCGTGGCCTCTAAGTGGGATCAGATAGAAGTCGTATCGGCAGACAAGTGTGACGAATTGATAAACGGAACGATTGAAAGCGGGAAGGATTATACGATTCGTATCGTGATAGACGAAAAAGGACTGGATGATGCTATTGGAGTTGAACTGGTTACTTTGCATACGGATGCAGAAGGTAAAGATCATATCTATTCGGTAGAACCATTGGAAGTGGTGAAAAGAGAAGGAGACTTATATACCTTTGAAGTTGTTCATTCCATTAACAATGCCGGAAGCTTTAAGGTGGCTTATCGTATGTTCCCGAAAAATAAGGACCTGCCTCACCGTCAGGACTTCTGCTATGTGAAATGGTTTAATTGATAGGTATTTGTAAGAATTGAGAATCTTTATAAAGAAGAACTCCGAATGCAACATCGCATTCGGAGTTCTTCTTTATAAAGATGTATGTGAATTTAATTACTCCAAATACTGTTTGACTGTGTTTTCAAGTTCTTCACCTCTGAGTTGTTGGCCTATGATAGTACCGTTGCTATCTATCAGAATCGTGTAGGGGATAGACGTTACGCCATACTTTTGTGTCATGATATTGTCCCAGGAACGGAGTTCCGAAGCTTGGGGCCAAGTCATGTGCATTGTCTTTACAGCATTTTTCCATGCGGTTTCATCCTCATCGAATGAGATACCTACGATTTCGAGTCCCTTCTTGTGGTATTTCTCATACAGCGACACTACGTTCGGCATTTCTGCACGACAGGGGCCGCACCAACTGGCCCAACAATCTACCAAGGTCAGTTTGTTGTTCCGGATGATGTCTGAGAGTTTGAGCTTGCCTCCGTCCATGGACGGTATGGTGATGTCTATAAAGGATTGTCCGTTTGACGTCATATTATTTCTTTCAGCATCTTCTTCAATATATTTCAGTGCATTACTGTTTTTATAGTGTGGTGACACTTTCTGCGAAAGTTCAAGCACCTCTTGAGGGGTGAACATATTATAACAGGAAAGGAAGAGGAAATATCCGACCGGTTTATCTATGTATTTCTTCACGCTTTCAGTCACGAACCGGTTGGATTGCTGCTCCAAAGCCACGAGTTCCTGTTCCGTTTTCTCATCCGGACTGTATTCTGCCGTATCCGACGGAGCCTGTCGTGCATAAATATTGCTCATCCGCTCGTGAAGGGCATAAATGGAATCTGTAATTTCTTGGTAGATGTCGTTGTTTTCTGTTCCCGATACTCTGCCTTCCGGACCGATATTCAACTGAATGTTTCCCTTTTCCATAAAGAAAATATTGCTGTATACTTCATTGCTTTCTTGGTCATAAAAGAAGAAACTGGCAATGATAGTGGAATCGCATTTTTCCTGGAGGGTGAATTTCCCCTGATGCAATATAATCGTATCGGTCGGGGCGAAGTTGCCGTCGGACATTCGTGCCAGATACAGCGTATCGCCGTCCTTGGCGTTTTCCACTGTTCCCTCTATTTTACAGTTCTGCGACGAGCAAGAGGCGAAAAGACCTATGAGGCCTGATATGAACAGATTTTTTGTTTTCATAAGTTTGGGAGTGTTAGAAAAAGGCCGCACGGAATTCCTGGTTTTGAAATTTGTGACGGCCTTCTTGTGAAATATTGTATTTATTAATAAATACGAGTTAAATCAGATATTGCGAACTGATGGATTCGTTATTCTCCACCCGTCTGATGGTTTCAGCCAGAATGTCAGCAATGCTGATTTGCTTGACTTTGGCACATCGGCTAGAATAAGGGATACTGTCGGTGAAGACCAGTTCCTCAAGGGCAGAGTCTTGTACACGTTCCGAAGCCGGTCCCGACATGATACAGTGGGTGGCTACGGCACGCACGGAGGCAGCTCCCTTTTCTTTCATCAGATTAGCAGCTTTGGTAATGGTTCCGGCTGTGTCTACCATGTCGTCCACCAAAATAACGTCAGCACCCTTTATTTCGCCGATGATTTGAATGTCGGCCACTTCATTGGGTTTGCTTCTTGTTTTGTTGCACAGCACCAACGGGCATTCAAGGTATTTGGAATAGGTGCTCGCACGTTTCGAACCGCCTACATCAGGAGCCGCAATGACGATGTTCTTGAGGTTTAAGGATTTGATGTAAGGCAACAATACACTCGAAGCATACAGATGGTCTACAGGCACATCGAAGAATCCCTGTTCCTGATCGGCATGCAAGTCCATCGTAATCAGCCGGTTTATTCCGGCCACACTCAGCATGTCCGCCACGAGCTTCGCACCGATGGACACACGGGGTTTGTCCTTACGGTCCTGCCGTGCCCAACCGAAGTAGGGGATGACGGCAATGATGCTTTTAGCCGAAGCACGTTTGGCCGCATCGATCATCAGCAGGAGTTCCATTAAATTGTCTGAGTTCGGAAACGTAGACTGTACCAGGAATACGTCGCGTCCACGGATAGACTCTTCGTATGACACGGAAAACTCTCCGTCGGCAAAGTGGGTAATCACCAATTTGCCGAGCGGGCATCCTAAACTGGAACAGATCTTTTCTGCCAGATACTTGGATTTGGTTCCCGAAAAAACCATAAATGAATTATTTGCACTCATCTCTCTATAACGTATTAATTTTAGAAGTAGCTTGTCTTGTCAGTCGGCTGCTTTGCGCAGCTTACGGAAATGGTTGATTAATTCTTTGTAATCCAGTGTAGAATGGATATTGAAACGATTCCACAAATCGCCTAATACTACAACTCCCCCGAATCCGAAATCCTTTGCCACTGCCATGTTTTCCGTCGTGATTCCTCCTAATGCCATTACTCTCTTGTCTATGATACCGTGGGCAGAAGCCTGTTTCAGCACTTCCATGTCAAAAGCCGATGTGTAATTGGATTTGGATATACTGTCGAAAATGGGGCTGAGAAACACATAATTGAAGTTTTTCTTTTCCGCTTTCAACTCGTCTATATGATGGAAAGATTTGCTGATATGTCCTTTGTAGCCTACCGGAGGCTCCGGATTCCTTCCGTTCAGGTGTATGCCTCGTAAGTTGAATTCTTCTTTCAGATAAAAATGGTCGTGTACGACAATTTGATTATGATGACTTTCCGGCAATAATGTGAGCAGGCGTTCCGAATAAACCGGCTCCGTGTCCGGTTTCCGTAAATGAAGGAGGTCCAAACCTTCTTCAAACAGGGCTGTGAGTATTTTATCTTCCTCCACAAAAAAGTCCGGAGGCGTCAATAATATCAATTTCATTGGTACAATGTCGCTATTTGTATTGCAAAGTTAACAAAAAAACAATAGCCATACGTATGCCTGGCCTTTATTTCTTTTATTTTTCATTCAAAAACCATTCGTTTTACAAAAGCGAATCCATAAGTCCGAAAAAAGGCCGTTTGCCAGTGTTTTCACTTGACAAACGGTCCGTCTTTTATTCTTCTCCTTTCAGGTTTTGTTATTCTTCATGCAAACGTGCTTCCTCTTCCGGGTCGAACTCGCAGTTCTTCAGGTTTTGGCTGATACGCATGGCGCAGAAGTTGGGACCGCACATCGTGCAGTATTTCCCGTTGAAATGGTTTCCGGCCTTGTAGTATTCCAAAGCCCGGTCGGGGTCGAGTCCCAAGTTGAACTGGTCTTTCCAACGGAATTCGTAACGGGCTTTGCTCAAGGCATTGTCCCGAACCGTGGCACCCGGATGGCCTTTGGCGATATCGGCGGCGTGTGCGGCAATCTTATAGGTGACCACGCCCGTACGCACGTCTTCTTTATTAGGAAGGCCGAGATGTTCTTTCGGAGTGACGTAGCACAACATGGCCGTACCGTACCATCCGATTTGTGCCGCCCCGATGGCACTGGTGATATGGTCGTAGCCCGGAGCCACGTCGGTCACCAACGGGCCGAGCGTATAGAACGGTGCTCCGTGGCATTTTTCGATTTGCCGGTCCATGTTTTCACGGATTTTATGCATCGGCACGTGTCCCGGTCCTTCGATAAACGCCTGTACGTTTTTCGCCCATGCCCGTTGTACCAGTTCGCCCATGGTATCCAGTTCGGCAAACTGTGCCCGGTCGTTGGCATCGAATATCGCTCCGGGACGCAATCCGTCACCTAACGATACGGCCACATCGTATTGCGCCAGGATGTCGCAGATGTCGTCGAAGTGTTCATAAAGGAAACTCTCTTTCTGGTGATAAGAGCACCATTGCGAAATGATGCTTCCGCCCCGGCTCACCATGCCGCATAGCCGTTCATGGGCATAGTGCACGTTTTTCAGCCGGATGCCGCAATGTATGGTGAAGTAGTCCACGCCTTGTTCGCATTGTTCGATAAGTGTGTCGCGGAACAGTTCCCAGGTCAGGTTCTCGGCCTTTCCCTTCACTTTTTCCATCGCCTGATACATCGGTACGGTGCCGACCGGTACAGGACAGTTGCGTACGATCCATTCGCGCGTCTCATGGATATTATCGCCCGTAGAGAGGTCCATCAACGTGTCGCCTCCCCATTTGCAGCTCCATAGGCATTTGTCCACTTCCTCTTCAATGCCGGAAGTCGTGGCCGAATTGCCGATATTCGTATTGATTTTCACCAAGAAGTTACGTCCGATAATCA
The DNA here is from genome assembly GCF_986071375.1 of Paraprevotella sp. Lineage (NCBI taxonomy): Bacteria > Pseudomonadati > Bacteroidota > Bacteroidia > Bacteroidales > Prevotellaceae > Paraprevotella > Paraprevotella sp. The sequence continues at coordinate 289,173 of NZ_CFQRNQ010000002.1, forward strand.
TCGGTTCCGCTTCCGGATGGTTGATATTGGCCGGCAATACGGCGCGTCCGGCTGCAATTTCGTCGCGTACGAATTCGGGCGTGATGTAAGTGTCTATCCCCAGTTCCACGCAGTTCATGTTTTCCCGGATGGCTACATATTCCATTTCCGGTGTGATGATGCCCTGTTTGGCATAATACATCTGGGACACCTGCCGTCCGGCCTTGGCACGATAAGGCCGTTGGATGTGCGAGAAACGCAAGTGGTCCAAACTTTTGTCCTCCTGGCGCATCCGTCCGTATTCGGATGTCAGTCCGTCAAGCTGTTCCACATCGCCCCGTTGTAAAATCCATGATTCCCGCATACGGGGCAACCCTTGTTTGAGGTCTATCTTCACGTTCGGGTCGCTATATGGGCCACTGGTATCATATACATATATCGGAGCGTTTTCCTTGACTGTCCGTTTCCCGTCTTCCACGGTGACGGTCGGGGTCAGCAATACCTTGCGCATCCCTACCTTGATTTCCGGATGCAGTTTGCCCGTCATATAAACTTTCTCCGAACTCGGATAAGTGATTTTGATTTTATCGTCCATATATTTGTTGTTTTATGATTGTTGTACGTTCAATATTCTCAGGATATTCCGGGTTTCTTCTGTGGGACTTCCGGCTCTCAGGATCGTGCCGCTCAGGGCGATGCCGTCCACTCCCGTTTCCATCAACGCCGGGATGTCTTCTTTTGTAATTCCGCCGATGGCAATCAGTGGCAGCGAAATGCCTTTCTTTTTCATGCCGTCCAAGATCCGGCGATACCCTTCCAAGCCGAGGGTCGGGGCGAGCTTTTCTTTCGTTGTGGTAAAACGGAACGGGCCGCAACCGATGTAATCCGCTCCCCGCGCGGCATGCAACATCACGTCTTCCAATGTGTTGGCCGTTCCGCCGATGATGCGGCCTTGTCCCAGAAGCCTGCGGGCTTCGTCGATGGGCATGTCGCTTTTCCCGAGATGGACACCGTCGGCATGTAAGACGTCCACCCATTCCACATGGTCGTCTAAGATGAAGATGGCACCATACCGGCGGCACAGAGCTTCCACTTTCGCGCCCGTCCGCATCCATTCCTCGGGCGATGCGTCCTTCATCCGGAGTTGAATCCAACGGCAACCGCCTTCCAGTGCCAGGCGTGCGGCATCGGCGTAACCGTACTGTTCCGTGTAATGTGTGATAAATTGTAAGTTCTGCATATATACCCTTTCTCTTAAATAAAGGTTACGACAAAAAGGGAGAGAAGAATATGCTGTGATATATGTCTCTTGTCAGGCACAATCCCTTCGGCAGCATTACCTGCATCAGGTTCACAGGGTATAATCTCAGCCGCCCAACCAGGCAAGCACCCCTTTGTAATAGCAAAGATACGCATAATAATTAATATGAGAAGATGAAAAAAGATTTTTATTGGGAATATGAGATAAATCGAGATTTTCCGTGTCTGGCATTTTTCAGCACAAGTTGGTTGACTGAAATGTCCCATGCGAACTATTTTCCTGTTTTCATTGAATAAAGTAGGGTGCAGACGAAAAAGCGGTTGTCCTCACAATCATAGGACAACCGCTTGAGGTTGACAAACGTTTGCAGTCGAACAAAAAGTTTAGCGCAAAATATTCAGTATATCCTCTATTGTAAGTCCGGTGGCTCGTGAGATGTCTTCTGTTGGGAAGCCCATGGATTTTAGATTACGTGCAGTTGCCAGAATAGCTTCGGCTCTACCTTCGGCCAATCCTTTGGCACGTCCTTCTGCTATCCCTTCAGCTCTTCCTTCAGCTCTTCCTTCAGCTCTACCTTCAGCTCTACCTTCGGCTCTTCCTTCGGTCAGTCCTTCCAGTTTGGCTGTGCTCAACACGTCATTCTGTATCATAATGGCATTGAGATGTTCGTCATAGGCGTACCGTTCACCGGGCGTCATGCTGTAGTACTTCAGTTTCTCCCGTGCTTCGCTCAACCCCGGAGTTTTCGTATCCG